>NZ_JQLG01000004.1:2265000-2470948 GCF_000744115.1 Carnobacterium alterfunditum DSM 5972
GACGTCAGTGAATTGCCTTCAGGAGCTGGTCCGTTAGACTTTGCGTTTAATATCCATACTGAAATAGGGAATAAGACGATTGGTGCTAAGATAAATGGTAAAATCGTGCCCTTAAATTATAAGTTGAAAACAGGAGATATCATTGAAATATTAACATCTCCAAATTCATACGGCCCTAGCCGTGATTGGATCAACTTAGTATCAACTAGCAAAGCCAAAAATAAAATCAAACGTTTCTTTAAGCTGCAAGATCGAGAAGTGAATATCATAAAGGGTCGAGATATGCTTGAAAAGCAGTTGAACGACATGCAATTTCAACCCAAAAATTTCTTGACGAAAAGCAACATCAAGATGCTCCTAGAACGCTTTAATTTCACTTCAGAGGATGATTTATATGCTGCAATCGGTTTTGGTGAATTAACAGCTCTTGTAATAGCTAATCGTTTAACAGAAAAAGAACGTAAAGATCGAGAAAACGAAAAAAAAGTCCAAGAAGTTACGTCAATTGAATCGAAAACTAAAAAAGAGCCTGAGAAAATCAAAGTGAAACACGAAGGTGGCATTGTCATTCAAGGAATCGATAATTTGCTCATTCGTATTAGCCGCTGCTGTAATCCTGTACCAGGTGATGAAATTGTTGGATATATCACAAAAGGCAGAGGCGTTTCGATTCATCGTAAAAATTGCCCTAATGTTCTTGCAGCAAAAGATGCAGAAAATCGATTAATTGAAGTCGAATGGGAAGAAGCTACTTCTAAAAGTCAAGATTACAATGCTGAGTTACAAATCATTGGCTATAATCGCTCGGGCTTGTTGAATGAAGTCTTACAAGTTGTAAATAGTATGACAAAAAATTTAAATAACGTAAATGGAAAAGTAGATAAAGATAAGATGGCTACTATTACATTAACAGTGGGCATTCAAAATATCGCTCAACTGGATAAAATCGTTGAAAAAATTAAATCTATTCCTGATGTTTATAATGTGAGAAGAATGTCTTCTTGATCCTTAGCGATTAAAAGAAAACAGAAAATGGTCTGTCCTTTAGGGCAAATTTCTGTTTTCTTTTTTTTGAAATTACAAATGTTCAAAGAATCTCTGGCAAACCCAGAAGAGGTTTTATTCTGTTGCATTAATTGATCAATTAATGCCAGAAATTACAAGTTCTTTTTAGAAAATATAAGGTGGTTTTGGAAAATGAAGATTGTTATCCAGAGAACAAAAGAAGCAAGTGTCAGTATCGAAGGAACAATCATGGGAGAAATAACACATGGATTGGTATTGTTAGTGGGGATAGAAGAAGAGGATCAGCAAGAAGATATTGATTATCTGGTACGTAAAATCAGCAACATGCGTATTTTTGAAGATTCTCAAGGGAAAATGAATTTAAGTATAGAAGATGTCGGTGGAGAAATTCTTTCTATTTCTCAATTCACACTATATGCTGACACAAAAAAAGGAAATCGTCCAAGTTTTACCAAGGCCGCAAAACCAGAAACGGCTATTCCAATCTACGATGCATTCAATGCTCAATTAAAAGCAACGGGCCTAACTGTTCAAACGGGGATCTTTGGTGCAGATATGCAAGTATCACTTTTAAATGATGGTCCGGTTACCATTATTATTGACAGCAAACAGCATTGAAAAATTGCCTAAAAAAAGAGGACCGACAATAGGAAGTATGACTCCTATTGCCGGTCCTTTTTTTAATTATGGGATAAAGTACTGGTTTAATGATTGATAAATGATTTCAGCCACTGATGTTTGGTAATCTGACGAATTGACTGTCAGTTGATCCACATCATTATTTAAATAGCCTAACTCAATCAAAATCGCGGGCTGAGTATTTTCTCTTGTGACATAAAAATCGCCAAAACGAAAGTCATTATTAGGCAATATACCATTCTGTTGGAAATTTGCACTAATAGTTTCAGCTAAAGGAATATCTTTATCGTGGTAATAATACGTGGTAGTTCCACTGACTTCGTTAGCTATTTCAGTTGAATCATAGTGTAAACTGATAAATACGTCTGCATTAGATTGATTACTGATAACCGTTCGTTCGTCTAAACTAAGAAATTCATCATCAGAACGAGTTAAGATAACATTTGCCCCAGCATCACGTAATCGGTTGGCAACAAGTTTAGCCGTACTCAAAGTTACTTCTTTTTCGTGAAAGGTATTTGCTAAAGCGCCAGGGTCATTTCCACCATGGCCAGCGTCGATCACGATAGTAGCTTCTGCTAGCGAAGTCACACTAGCTGTGGGAGCTGGCGTTTGGTCAGCTGATAAGTCTACTACCCAATTGGCTACATAGCCTGTTTGGCCATCTGTTAATTCTACTTGATACCAATCACCATCAGTAGAAAGGTAATTAAAACTCTCCCCTTTTCCAGCAGTTTCGACAACTGAACCTTCAATTGAAGGACCATTTCGGATGTTTGTACCAGAACTACGAGTCGTGACTGTTTGAATAGTTGCTGAATCTTCTTCTGCAACTGCAACAGTCGTTGTTTCAGTTACTGCTTCGGAAATTTCAATTAAATCTGAACTTATCCAAGCAACTTGTCCATAATATTGAACTTGAGTCCAGCCTTCTTGTTGAAATAATACTGTTAATTCCGTCCCGTTTGTTACTTTGCCAAGAATATCAGCGTTAATATTGCTTTCACTGCGAATGTTTACCTCTTCACCAGTGACGACTCCAATTTTATTGGTTGCAGCACTTACTTCAGTATTCTCAATTAGCCAACTGGCTATCCAACCAATCTGGTCATTACTTAAACGCACTTTGTACCATTCATTTTCTTCTGATAACATGGTAACTTTTTCTCCACCGGTAACTTGAGTCATAATGTCATAAGACAGACCAGGACCTGTTCGAACGTTGACCACACTTGCATCGACTTTGATCGATCCTTGATTAGCAAGAACAACAGTGGCAAAAACAGTTAATCCGATAAATAAGGTAATGATCAACAATGAAACAATTTTCTTTGGCTTATTTAATGTCAATTTGTTTTCCACTGATAAATTCACTACTTTCTGAATTGCGAAAACGCAATCAACGTTAGATTATATGTATTCTCTAATTATAGCAATGTTACGCTTTAATATGCAATTAAATCTTAATATTCCTTTAATTTTTTTATTTAGTAGAAGAACAGATATTTTTTAATTTTTCTAGTCTTGACATTATTTAGCCTTTCTTGTAGTGTTATATTATTATATAAATTACCCAATGAAAGAAAAAGTAAGTCGTTCTAACGTGTGGATAGAGAGAATTTCCTTAGGCTGAAAGAAATTCCCGTAGAGTAAACTGAAAGACATTCTGGAGGGTTAGCAGTAAAAGCTGCTACGTTACGAGCGTTAATCGTTGAGGAAAGCTTAGCTTTCAAATAAAGGTGGTACCACGTATAGTGAAAAGTCATTCGTCCTTATTCTATTCAGAATAAGGACTTTTTTTGTGTTTTTTTATAAATTATAATTATAGAAAATAAGGAGTGTTGAGGTATGGCAATTCAAAAACCAAAAGGAACAGCTGATGTGTTACCAGAAGAAGCAAGAAAATGGCAACATGTTGAAGAAATTTTAAATATGGTATTAGCGGACTATCAATTTGGGGAAATAAGGACCCCTATTTTTGAAAGCTATGATTTATTTTCTCGTGGAGTGGGAGAAACCAGCGATATCGTTTCAAAAGAGATGTATGATTTTTATGACAAAGGAAATCGGCATATGTCGCTTCGTCCAGAGGGAACAGCCCCTGTTGTGCGTGCATTTGTTGAAAATAAATTATTCGGTCCAGAACATAATAAACCGTATAAAGTCTATTACAAAGGTCCGATGTTCCGTTATGAACGCCCTCAAGGTGGTAGAATGAGACAATTCCATCAATTAGGTGTTGAAGTTTTTGGCAGCACGAACCCAGCAACCGATGTAGAATCAATGGCTTTAGCGATGGCGTTATTTGAAGAGCTTGGATTGAAAAAATTGACATTAGTGATCAATTCATTAGGCGATGCTGAAAGTCGTTTAGCCTATAGAGAAGCTCTTATTGCTTATCTAGAACCTCATTTTGAAGAATTAAGCTCAGATTCGCAAACACGTCTGCATAAGAATCCACTACGTGTTCTAGATAGTAAAGATAAAAAAGATAAAGAAATCGTGGAAAATGCTCCATCTATTTTAGATTATTTAAGTAATGATTCAAAAGAGCATTTTGAGACAGTTAAAGAAATGTTAACGGCCTTGGATATTCCTTTTGTGATAGACAGCAATATGGTCAGAGGATTAGATTATTATACACATACGATTTTTGAAGTCATGAGTGATGCTCCTGGTTTTGGAGCAATTACAACTATTTGTGCTGGTGGACGCTATGATGGATTGGTAGAAGAAATTGGTGGACCAGCTACGCCTGGTTTTGGTTTCGCATTAGGATTAGAGCGCTTGATGATGACGTTAGAAGCAGAAGAAATTGATATACCAGATACGCATGAAGTTGATGTTTATGTTATTGGGTTAGGGGAATCAACAAATCTTGAAGCTCTTAAAATTGTTCAAGCGATTCGTGGAGCAGGCTTGTCTGCAGAGCGTGATTACATGAACCGTAAAATAAAAGGACAATTTAAAACGGCTTCAAAATTAAAGGCTAAAGTGGTCATTACTTTAGGTGATGTAGAACTAGAAAAACAAGTGGCGAATTTTAAAGTTATGAAGACGGGAAAAGAATCAAGCGTTTCGTTAGCAGAAATCTATAAAGATTTCGAAAAATTATTTAATTTAAAAATAGCAGACATGACAGCTTTCAATGACTTTTTCAATAAAGAAGATTAAATCGAATAATTAGTGATAGGAGCTGGAGTAAATGGGAAAAAGAACAGAATATTGTGGGAAAATATCTCGCGATTTATTAGGGCAAGAAATAGTATTAAAAGGATGGGTGCAAAAAAGAAGAGACTTAGGGGATTTGATTTTTATTGATCTACGTGATCGCGAAGGGGTCGTTCAAATCGTTTTCAATCCAACTTTCTCGAAAGAGGCATTAGCGATTGCTGAAGGTATCCGTAGTGAGTTTGTTCTTGAAATCAAAGGGAGAGTCGTTGAACGGAAGGAAGCTGTTGTAAATAAGAATATTGCAACGGGGGAGCTTGAAATAGAAGCCTATGACGTTACCGTTCTAAACACGTCAAAAACACCACCTTTTTATATCGAAGATGGTGTAGCAGTATCAGATGACAAAAGAATGCAATACCGTTATTTGGATCTAAGACGTCCAGAAATGACTCAAAACATGATTTTACGTCATCAAATGACAAAATCTATCCGCCATTATTTAGATGACCAAAATTTTATTGACACTGAAACACCTTATTTAACAAAATCAACTCCAGAAGGGGCAAGAGATTATCTTGTACCCTCACGTGTTCACCCAGGTCATTTTTATGCGCTGCCTCAATCGCCACAATTATTCAAACAACTTTTGATGGGTGCTGGATTTGATCGTTATTATCAAATCGTTCGTTGCTTTAGAGATGAAGATTTACGTGGGGATCGTCAACCAGAGTTTACTCAAATCGATATTGAAACCAGCTTTTTAGAACCTGAAGAAATTCAAGCATTTACTGAAGAGTTGTTAGCTAAAGTATTAAAAGATACAAAAGGCGTTGAATTGACGCTACCATTCCAACAAATGGGTTATGATGAAGCCATCAGTCGTTACGGCAGTGACAAACCGGATGTCCGTTTTGGATTAGAACTAGTAGATGTCAGTGAGCTTGTTAAGGAATCAAGTTTTAAAGTCTTTAGCGGAGCAATTGAAAATGGCGGAGCAGTAAAAGCTATTAATGCTAAAGGATCTGCGAGCAACTATTCTCGGAAAGATATTGATGCATTAGGCGAATTTGTTTCTGTTTATGGTGCAAAAGGTCTTGCTTGGTTAAAAGTTGAAGAAGATGGACTAAAAGGACCTATTGCTAAATTCTTTAAAGAAGATGCAGAAGCCTTGATTGAAAAAATGGAAGCAGAAGCTGGCGATTTATTACTGTTTGTTGCTGATAAAAAATCTGTTGTTCACGATTCATTGGGAGCTTTGCGTTCGAAGTTAGGAAAAGAATTAGGATTGATCGATGAGTCAAGATATGCCTTCCTTTGGATCGTTGATTGGCCATTATTAGAGTATGATGATGCAGCAGAGCGTTATACAGCTGCACATCATCCGTTTACTATGCCAAAAGAATCTGATATTGGATTGTTAGAAACCGATCCAGGAAAAGTTTATGCTCAAGCTTACGATATCATCTTAAATGGATACGAATTAGGTGGAGGATCGATCAGGATCCATAAACGTGATCTACAAGAAAAAATGTTTAAAGCTCTAGGCTTCTCAAAAGAAGAAGCTGAAGAACAATTTGGTTTCTTGTTAGATGCGTTAGAGTATGGTTTCCCGCCACATGGTGGAATTGCATTAGGACTTGATCGTTTTGCTATGCTGCTTGCAGGTAAGGAAAATATTCGCGAAGTTATTGCATTCCCTAAAAATGGGAAAGCTACTGATCCGTTAACAGAAGCACCTAGTCTGGTCAGTGAAGCTCAACTAAGTGAATTATCGATCCACACAACAAAAATTGAAGATTAGTCTGTTTAAAAAAATTATTCTTAAACAGCAAAAAACGCAAGCAAACTAGATTTGTTTGCGTTTTTTTGCTATACCTGATGGCGAGTGTAGGTGGAACATCTAATCCGGTCTATTTTTGAAAAAAATTATTTTTATAGCAGCGATGTTTTAAAATAACAAACGAATAGAAATCAATAAAAATATAACTTGTTATTCATATTCAATTTTGTCAAAATAGAATAAGGAAACGAATTCAGGGAGGTTTATACATGAATGCAAAAAGATGGTCTGCAATAGGGATCGCGCTAGGTATTTTTATTTTTTCACTGTTTTTCAGTAATTATTTCTCTTACATGGTACAAAAGCAAGAAACGACGGAAACGGTAAGCGATAGTTTTTTAAGTCTATTGGGCACGAATACAGTAGAAGAAAGTTTATTAAAAGCTGGGAACAGCTCAAAACGAATCGTTGTTTTGTCTGTAGACGGAACCATTCTAGCTGGCCAATCAGCCAGTCTGACAGGAGATTCTGGGTACGATCATGATGGTTTTTTGCAACAATTAGAACAAGTTTTAATAGACGATACGATCAAAGGAATTATTTTATCCGTTAATTCTCCAGGTGGCGGAACGTATGAAAGTGCTCAAATCAAAGACAAACTGGTCGCCATTCAGCAAACAACAGATATACCGATCTATGTTTCCATGGGCAGCATGGCTGCCAGCGGAGGTTATTATATTTCAGCTTCAGCAGAAAAAATATTCGCTTCGGAAGAAACATTGACAGGCTCGATCGGAGTAATTATGTCCGGAACTAATTTCACCGAGTTATTTGAAAAAATCGGTGTGGATGATACGACCATTAAAAGTGGTAAATTTAAAGATATCGGCTCTGCAACTCGGATGATGACTGAAGAAGATGCAGCAATTTTACAAACTATAGTGGATACTTCATATGATCGATTTGTAGAAATCATTGTTGAAGGACGTGGAATGGAAAAAGATGCGGTCAAAAATCTAGCTGACGGACGCATTTATGACGGAGTACAGGCTCTTGAAAATGGCTTAGTCGATGAGATCGGTTACCAAGAAGATGCACTTGAAGCTATCCAAAAAGATTATGACTTGAAAGATGCAGAGATTTTTAGTTACCAAAATCCTTCTTTATCTTTTGCATCTTTATTTAATGCAAAAGTAAGCAACCTTTTTCAAACAAGTGAAACAACGGAGTCAGAAATAAGTAAATTAATGTCTGCAATCGGAACGGCAGATTCGCCAAAGATGATGTACTATTACGGAGGCAAATAAAATGACCACAACTCCTAGAATTAATGAACAAGAAAATGTAGAAGAAACGGTGCATGCAAAAAAAGGCGATACAAAAGAACTGGATTTAAGCGAATTAAAAAAAGAATTAGCCATTGAGGAAGCAGAAATTGAAAGAGTAAAACGTTTCAAAAAACAAGAAGAAAAAAATGAAACTAACCAATCTGATAATGCAGCTGTTAAAACCTCCTTGGAGGAGACAAAACCGCAAGAGAAACAAACGACTAGTCCACAAGAACTGAGAGATGCTCGAAGAAAGTATTGGCAAGAAAAACAAAAAGAAGAAGAACGTCATCGGAAACCATTCCACAACTTTCCATCTTTTTTTTATGCTGGCTTTTGGTTGAGATTGTTTGCTCTTTTGATCGATCTGCTCGTTATCTGGAGTATCAATCGATTAATCGTTCAATCGCTATTTTTAGTGCTGCGCTATCCTCTTAGTGAGGAATCGTTTTCGGCTTTTTCATTAAGTAAATTAGCGGTGTATCTCCTTTATTTTATTGTATCGACAAAATGGACAAACGGACAAACAATAGGAAAAATCATTTTTGGAATCCGAGTAGTCAGTTTTAAAGAAGAAAAATTAAGCTGGGGGACGGTACTTATCCGTGAATGCTTTGGCCGCTATATTTTAAAAATATTCCCCTTTATTTACTTGATGGTATTATTCACTCGTGAGAAGCAACACCTAGCTGATTTTTTCGGTGAAACAGCTGTTGTCTCAGAAAATTTAGTCCGGGCAAGCGAGCTTTCGCTAAAAGAGGAATAGAAAATAAACGAGTCTGTGATCCTGGTTGTTCTTTTGAATCAATTAGATTAGAATGAAAGAAAATACAATTAACGTTAGGAGAAAAAAAGATGGTTTTATTGGGTTCACACGTTTCAATGGGTGGGAAAAAAATGTTGCTTGGTTCAGCAGAAGAAGCTGCAAGCTACAAGGCTGAAACGTTTATGATTTATACTGGTGCTCCTCAAAATACAAGACGTAAATTAGTTGAAGATATGAATATTCCTCAAGGTACAGCATTCATGTTGGAAAATAATTTATCAAATATGGTTGTGCATGCTCCTTATATCATCAATTTAGGCAATACGGTCAAACCCGAAAATTTTGCTTTTGCAATTGAATTTTTAAGAGCTGAAATTCTAAGAGCTGAAGCACTGGGGGCAAGACAAATCACGATGCATCCTGGGGCGCATGTCGGTGCTGGACCAGAAGCTGGTATCGCTCAAATTGTAAAAGGGCTAAATGAAGTGTTGCATAAAGATCAATTAGCACATATTGCCCTAGAAACGATGGCGGGTAAGGGAACTGAAATAGGACGTAATTTTGAAGAAATCGCTAAAATCATTGAGGGTGTAACTTTAAATGATAAATTATCTGTAACGATGGATACTTGTCATTTAAACGATGCTGGATATAATGTAAAGGAAGATTTTGACGGTATTCTAAATGAGTTTGATAAAATTATAGGATTAGATCGGCTTAAAGTCATCCATGTGAACGATTCAAAAAATCCTCAAGGCAGTCATAAAGACCGTCATGCGAATATTGGTTTTGGAACGATCGGGTTTGATGCTCTAAATAAAGTAGTTCACCATCCTCAATTAACAGAATTACCTAAGATATTAGAAACGCCGTACGTAGGCGAAGAAAAGAAAGACAAAAAAGCACCTTATGGCTATGAAATCAAGATGTTAAAAGAACAAACCTTTAATCCAAATCTACTCGAAGATATCTTAAATCAAGTAGGTTACTAATCAAAAAATACTTCTTTAGGAGAAAAAGAAAAGCTTTTTCTTTTTCTCCTTTTACTCTTCTTTATCATTTCCTATCAAGTGGGTTTTATGTCATAATTATAGTATCAGAATAAACTAAGAAAGAAGGATAAAATATGAAAAATATGAAAAGCGGTACAAAAATACTAATAGGAATTATCGTAGCTGTAGTAATTATTGCGATCCCGTTGATTAGTTCATATAATAAATTGATCCAAGAAGAAAGTAACGTGAATCTTGCTTGGTCACAAGTTCAATCGCAATTGCAACGTAGGAATGATCTGATCCCGAACTTAGTCAATTCAGTTCAAGGAGCAATGGATCAAGAACAAGAAGTGTTTACTGCGATTGCAGATGCGCGGGCTGCACTCAGCGGGGCAGGTTCGATGGAAGAAGAAGTAGAAGCTAATAATGAAATGAACTCGGCCTTATCTCGTTTGTTAGTAGTTGTTGAAAATTACCCAGAATTAAAATCTAACGAGAACGTGACTGGATTGATGGATGAATTAGCCGGCACAGAGAACCGTATCGCAGTTGAGAGACAACGGTACAATGAGACCGTACAAGGTTACAACAACCGTGTGAAACGTTTCCCAGGTTCTATCATTGCCGGGATGACCGGATTTTCAGAAAAACCTTACTTTGAAGCAGTTGAAGGTGCTGAAATAGCTCCTGAAGTAGATTTTAATAACAATGAGGAATAGTAGCTATTTACGTCCAATGCATAAGGAGGAAAAGCGTTGAAAAAAGTAAATCGATTTTCAGTTTTAAGTTTCTTAACTATTTCCTTTGGTTTATTGCTTTTGAGTTTTTCTCCCCTAGCTGTTGAGGCAGCAGTAACTTATCCAGAAGCTTCTAATGAGTTTTATGTTTACGATGAAGCAAATTTGCTTTCTGATGAGACAGAAAAATTTATAATTGATGTCAATAAGCATTATGAAGATACCAAAGAGCAACCACAAATAGTTGTGGCCACTGTAGATAGCTTACAAGGCATTACTATTGAAGAGTACACTGTAGAGCTGTTTGAAAAATGGAAAATTGGAAGTGCTGATTTGGATAATGGAGTCTTGATTCTTTTATCTGCTGAAGAGCGTGAAATTCGTTTTGAGATTGGCTATGGACTAGAAGGAGCTTTGACGGATAGCGGAACTGGAGCTATATTAGACCGAAATCTAGATGCATTATCAAATGATGATTACGATACGGCGTTGAAAAGTATCTTCACTGAAACAGCCGTAAAAGTTAATGAAGAGTATCAGTACGATAATGATACGATTTTTTCAGGTTACGACGTAGATCCTGCTGATTATGAAGATGATGGAGGGTTTCCAGCTATCCTAATCGTGGTTTTAGTCTTTTTTATTGCTAGCAGCTTCTTTGGAGGCGGCGGATCTGGTGGTGGAAGAGGAAGACGAAGCAGCATATGGCCTTTCTTACTTGGTATGTCTGGTGGAAGTCGTTACCGCGGAGGCGGTGGTGGCGGTTTTGGCGGCGGTGGCTTCGGAGGCGGAGGCGGCTTTGGCGGAGGCGGCGGATCTGGTGGCGGCGGATCAAGTCGCGGATTCTAAAGGACCGAGTTCTTAGAAACACTAGAATAAGTAGATAAATAAAATTAAAAAGAGATTAAGTCAAAGAAAAAGTCTTTGATTTAATCTCTTTGTTTTGAATGATTTAGTTTAGTCTATAAAAATTATTGTTGTTCATACTGTTTGTGTTCTATTTGTAAGGTATTGACAATGATTGCAGCTGTCTCTTCAATAGATTTATTTGAAACATTGATCACTAAGCAATTTAATTTATCATATAATTTTTTTGCATAAGCTAATTCTCTGTCAATGCGGTCCAACTTAGAATATTCAGTATCAGGATTCATTCCATAGGTCAACATTCGTTCTCGACGAATAGAGTTTAGTGCTTTTCTATCGCTTGTTAAGCCCACTATTTTTTTAGAATCTACTTGAAAGATTTGTTCAGGAATATGTGCTTCTGGTACAAGAGGCAAATTGGCCACCTTGTAATTTTGATTAGCTAGAAACATACTTAATGGCGTTTTTGATGTCCGAGAAATACCGAGCAATACGATATCTGCTTCTAAGAAACCTTTTGGATCACGACCATCATCAAATTTCACTGCAAATTCAATCGCTTTTATGCGATTGAAATAAGTTTCATCCAAAAGATGTAATGCTCCAGGTTTTTGTATAGGAGCTAGTTCAGAACGTTTTTCTAGTTCACTGATTATTGGAGATAATGGGTCAAAACAAACCAACCCATGTTCTTTACAAAATAGATGAGCGGTCTTATTTAGTTCCTCATTCACTAGTGTATGAAGAACGATAGCATCATCAGATACTGCTTTTTCTAGGATAGATATGAGCGTATCTGTACCGCGAATAAATGGGTAAGCTGAAACTTTGATATCTGCATCCGGAAATTGGGTCATAGCAGCTTGTCCAAGTTGACTAGCTGTCCCACCTACGGAATCAGAGATAACGTAAAAATTAATAGTTGATTGTGAAGACATATTTTTCCTCCTTTTTGAATCTGCTTACTTCATTAATAGTATACAGGAACCATGAACCAAACAACAATAAATCACTTAAAAAAGGTGAGATCAAGAACTTGATTAAGCTATAGCAGATGCGTTATACTAAGTGATGGTAATTGGATCATGTAAAGGAGGCGATCATCTACATGACAACAGTTGAACAAGCGATTGAAACATTGAAAGAACATGGCTATAAATACACAGATAAACGTGAAAATATGTTATCCGTATTTATTACTGAAAATCGATATTTAACAGCTAAAGAGGTACAATTACATTTAAAAGAAAAATATCCTTCTATTAGCTATGATACGATTTATCGAAATATCTACACTTTTGTAAAATTAAACGTTCTTGAAGAAACAGAATTGAACGGAGAAAAAATGTTTCGGTTTAGATGTAAACATGCCGGACATCATCATCATTTTATTTGTACAAGCTGTGGGAAAACGAAAAAAATTGAAATGTGTCCAATGAATTTTTTTAACGATCAACTAATAGGGTGTACAATTGAGTCACATCGGTTTGAAATTTTTGGAAAATGTGAAAATTGTTCTTAAATAAGTAAAAAAAGAGCAATAAACTGCTAATTTTTATTGAAATATGGAAAAGTTGTGTTGACGTGAAAAAATACATTCTATATAATAAGGAAGGACTGTGTTTATGAATTCATTAATTTATTAGTGTATTCTAAATAACGGTTACTTTTTCAAGCACGGAGGGAGGGAATCTAATATGTCAAAAACAGTTCTTAAGAAAAATGAATCTCTTGATGATGCTCTTCGTCGCTTTAAACGTTCCGTTTCAAAAACAGGTACTTTACAAGAAGCTCGTAAACGCGAATTCTATGAAAAACCAAGTGTGAAACGTAAGAAAAAATCTGAAGCTGCTAGAAAACGTAAATTCTAGTAAAAAGCTTTTAGAATTGAGGGTGGGAAAGTCTTGTCACTTTTAGAAACCATTAATGACGACATTAAAACTGCGATGAAAGCCAGAGATAAAGAATCTTTAGCTGTCATGCGCATGTTAAAAGCTGCATTGCAAAATGATCAAATCAGCAAAGGTAATGAATTAAGTGAGGATGAAGAGTTAACAGTTCTTTCTCGCGAAATGAAACAACGACGTGAATCTCTTGAAGAGTTTAAAGATGCTGGTCGAGAAGACTTAGTTGAACAAACAGAAGCAGCTATTCATATCGTTGGAAACTATTTACCTCAACAACTTTCTGAAAACGAGCTTAAAGTGATCATTCAAGAAGCTATTACTAAGGTAGATGCTAAATCTATGAAAGATTTTGGAAATGTTATGGGAGTTGTTATGCCTTTAACAAAAGGTAAAGCGAACGGTAACGAAGTCAATCGATTAGTAAAAGAACTTTTGAATGCATAAAGGATAAGCAATTGTCTTTTGAAAAAGGTAAAGTTAAGGAATCTCTTAACTTTACCTTTTTTTGTTGCTTCGTTTTTAAGTACTGGTCTTCTATCTAAGAAGGAAAGCTTCATTTTAAACGAAAAATGTGCTATTCTTTAAACTATAGAAAGAAAAAGGAGCGTGTTGTTTGTTTGACTAACTTAGTGAACGAAACCCGTTTAGTAAATTTGAAAAACGAAAATGCTACAGCTATTCTATTTGGTGCTCAAGATAAACATTTAGCGTTATTAGAAGACTCAATGGAAGTTGTCATTAACAGCCGTGGAAGCCATATAGAAATTGTTGGCACAAAAGAGAACACAGCAAAAGTTGAACAAATCCTTGAGCAACTAGAAGAATTAATAAAGCGCTCAATTCTTATAGGACCATCCGATGTTGTTACCGCCATCAAAATGGCAAAAAATAATACATTGCATTTTTTTATTGGTATGTATGAAGAAGAAATTGGTAAAGACCATAGCGGCAAACCGATAAGAGCAAAAACGTTTGGTCAGCGTCAATATATCCAATCGATCAAAGAGAACGATATTACTTTTGGAATAGGTCCTGCTGGAACAGGAAAGACTTACTTGGCGGTAGTGATGGCTGTCGCTGCTATGAAAAAAGGTGAAGTAAAAAGAATTATCCTTACTCGTCCTGCAGTAGAAGCAGGTGAACATCTCGGATTTTTACCTGGAGATCTGAAGGAGAAAGTAGATCCTTACTTACGTCCAATTTATGATGCATTGTATGCTGTCTATGGTTTAGAACACACAACTCGTCTAATGGACAGAAATGTGATTGAAATCGCTCCTTTAGCCTATATGAGAGGGCGTACATTAGAGGATGCCTTTGTTATTCTTGATGAAGCACAAAATACAACAAAAGCTCAAATGAAGATGTTTCTTACACGACTTGGTTTTGGTTCAAAGATGATCGTAAATGGGGATATTACTCAAATTGATTTGCCTAGAGGAGCAATGAGCGGACTCGTTCATGCTGAAAAAGTTTTAAACCAAGTCAAAGGAATCAATTTTGTCCAATTTGACTCGAATGATGTTGTACGTCATCCAGTAGTAGCGCATATTATCAATGCTTATAGCGAAGAAAAAACATCAAACGAAATAAAAGAAGACGACATTAAAAAATCGAGTATAGAAAAAAAGACTAGGAAGTGAATGAATGCGAAGAAATTTAATACGCCTTCAGAAAAAAATGGGAAAATTATATATTCCTTCTATTCTCTTGCTTACATCTATCATTTTATTTTTAATCATGTATAGTGCTGTTAAACCAAAGGCTTTAGATATTGAACTATTTCAAGTAGCAGAAGAAACGATACGTGCAAATGCAACCGTTGAAGACAAAGAAAAAACAAAAGATAACAAAGAAACAGTTGCTGCAACCGTTTCTCCTGTTTACACGTATAACGCTGATCTAAAAGACATTCAAATATCAAAAATAGAAATTTTATTTGTTACTGTAGATGAAGTTATTCAAGAAGCAAATGAACGATATGAAGCAGATTTAAAAGAAGCTAGAAAAAAAGCTTCAGAAGATAATGCTTCGATATCTTCTCGACAATCGTCAGAAGTAGATAAATTAACGGATGATGAACTATTAAAATTGTTCAAAGAAAAGTTGAATAATCTAGATGATTCTACAAAAGTCTTTATTGAGATGTTCCCTGATTGGGCTATCTTGGATCTATTAGCAGCAGATGCAACCAGTTTAACTAGTATGGAAAAATCAATCATAGCAGTGGTTTCTGAATTTATGTCGCAGCCTATAAAAAGTGAAGAGATAAAAGATGTCAAACTGAAAGCAAATAATAATTTGGACTATTCTGATTTAGACTCAAGTATGCAGCGCGTGGCAGGTTTGATTGTTGAAAATGCAATCGTTGAAAATAATATCTACAACGCAATTGCTACTGAACAAAAAAAAGAAGAAGAAATGGCGAACGTTCAACCATCATTGATTTTACAGGGACAAGTAATTATTCAAGAAGGGCATGTAGTTGATAGTAATAATATGCATCAACTTAAATTGTTGGGTTTGTTAGACAATAATTCTTCTAAACAAGCTATGTATGGCTTGATTGTTTTAATTTTTACTCAAGCTCTTTTATTGTTTTACTTAGGGAAATCTAGAAAAGAAGATAGAATAGAGCATGGACGCCAAATAACCTTTTACTCAATTATTATGGTAGTCTCAATATTATTGATGAAAGGTTTGCAATTGATTCAAAATGCAGATGTAGAATACATAGGTTTTTTATATCCTGCTGCATTAATATCTACCTTGTTGACAGCATTTGGTGCAAGACGTTTTGGGATATTAGCTAACGGATTTACGGCTGCATTTTCTATCTTTATTTTTAGCCCTGATTCAGGAACAAGTTTTAGCATTGTATTAGTTCTGTTTTATCTTTTAAGCGGTATGATGGGTACAATGATCACGCGTACCAAAATCACAAATCAGTTTTGGTCAAGCTTTATTTGGGTAACGGTCTTTAATGCTTTGTTTATCAGTTCATTTATTTTATACTTAAACATACAGCTGTGGTCTCAGCAAGTCTTTTTAATGGTTATATACGCTTTATCCAGCGGCATCATTTCCTATTTTATGGCTATACTGCTATCACCATATATTGAAGTGCTTTTCAATGAAAATGCTGTTTTAACGTTAACTGAATTATCCAATCCCAATAATCCTTTATTAAAAGAACTGCTGACAAAGGCCCCAGGTACCTATCATCATAGTTTGATGGTGGCAAACTTAAGTGCAAATGCAGTTGGAGCAATTGGTGGAGATTCATTATATGCTCGAGTAGCTTGTTATTATCATGATGTTGGTAAATTACGTCATTCATTCTTTTTCATAGAAAATTTACCTCCTGGAATGGAAAATCCACATAACCTGCTGACTCCTTTTGAAAGTAAAGAAATTATTTTTGGTCATGTTTCTGAAGGTGTAAAAATGCTAGAAAAAGCTAAGCTGCCTCAATCGATCATTGATATTTGTGCTCAGCATCATGGAACGACGCTTATGAAATATTTTTATGTCGTAGCTAAAGAAAAAGACGATACTGTACTTGAGGATGATTTTAGATATCCAGGTCCAAAACCACAAACAAAAGAAGCAGCAGTTATCAATATCGCAGACAGTGCTGAAGCAGCTGTAAGGGCAATGTCTCATCCTACTAGAGAGACCATTGAAAATTTTGTTCATAATTTAATTAATGGAAGAATTACGGATGGTCAGTTTGATGAGTGTTCCATCTCATTACAAGAATTGAAATTAGTTGAAAAGTCCATTTGTGAAGGATTAAATGGTACATTCCATTCCAGGATCGAATATCCGACTTTAAAGAAGAATAATCAACTGGGCATAAAAGAGTAAAAAAAGGAGTGGGGATAGTACTTATGGAATTAGATTTATATGATGAAACAAACCAAATCACAACTGAACAGAAAGAATTGGTGAATTCTCTATTGGAGTTTGCTGGGAAGCATTTAGAGTTGCCGGATGATACAGAAATGTCAGTAACTTTTGTTGATGATGATGCTATTCAAAAAATTAATAAGACTTATCGTGGAAAAGACCAGTCTACAGATGTTATTAGTTTTGCAATTGAAGATGAAGTAGAAGATGAATTAACGATCAACTTTGATAACCTAGAAGAACCTATGCCAAGGAATATTGGCGACATTATCATTTCAGTTGATAAAACCGCGAGCCAAGCCAATGAATATGGACATTCTTTTGACCGAGAATTAGGATTTCTTGCCTTACATGGTTTCTTACATCTAAATGGATATGATCATATGGATCCTGAAGATGAAAAAGAAATGTTTGGGTTGCAGAAAGAGATATTAGAAGCCTATGGACTTAAAAGATAAAGGGGAAGTTGGAAAGAATTCTGCGTTTTTAGACTCGTTTAAATATGCATTTAAAGGAATTTTAACGGCATTTCAAGAAGAAAGGAATATGCGTTCACATATTTTGATTGGTTCGGTCGTTTTGATATTGTGTGTATTCCTAAATTTAGCCATTAATGAATGGTTATGGGTCATTTTCAGTATCTTTTTGGTCATTATAATGGAAGTTTGGAATACTGTGATTGAAAATGTAGTCGACTTAGCTACTGGAGGTCAATGCCATCCTTTGGCAAAAAAAGCAAAAGATATGGCAGCGGCTGCTGTTTTAGTTACAGCAGGATTTGCCATTATTGTAGCAGCACTTATTATTTTACCTAAATTATGGCAAATACTATATTAAAGGAGATCAACATTTATGCATACTACAGATCAAAAAATTGAAGAACTAATCAATAAAGCAACAGATATGTTAGAAAAGGCTTATGTTCCTTATTCTCATTTTCCAGTTGGAGCTGCTCTTTTAACGAAAGAAGGGGAAATTTTTTCAGGCTGCAATATTGAGAATGCCTCTTTTGGTCTAACCAATTGTGCAGAACGCACCGCAATTTTCAAAGCTATTTCTGAAGGAAAAACAAAGTTTGATTACTTGGTAGTAACAGGCGATACAGACGGACCAATTTCACCTTGTGGTGCATGTAGACAAGTAATGGCAGAATTTTGTGAACCAGATATGCCTGTTTTATTAACAAACAATAAAGGAAATAAACAAATAACGACGGTTGGCGAATTGCTGCCCGGAGCTTTTAAATCGGAGGATATGGTTTAATGAAAAATAATAATGAGCACAAATCAGGTTTTGTTTCTATCGTAGGACGTCCAAATGTCGGGAAATCAACGTTGTTGAATAAAATCGTTGGGCAAAAAATAGCAATCATGAGTGACAAAGCACAAACAACAAGAAATAAAATTCAGGGTATTTATACTACTCCAGAATCACAAATTGTATTCATCGATACTCCTGGTATCCACAAACCTAAACATCGCTTAGGAGATTTCATGGTCAGTTCAGCGTTTAGCGCGTTTAGAGAAGTAGATGTTATTTTATTCATGGTAAACGTTGCTGAAAAACGTGGACCTGGTGATAATTTTATTATGGAAAGATTGAAAACAGCTAAAAGTCCAGTGTTTTTAGTGCTTAATAAAATTGATAAAATTCATCCTGATCAACTATTGCCGATCATTGAGGATTATCGTTCCTTAGTAGACTTTGCGCAAGTTATTCCGATCTCAGCTTCAGACGGAAATAACGTAGATACATTATTGGCTGAATTGCAAAACTATCTTCCAGAGGGACCTCAATTTTATCCAGATGACCAAGTAACGGATCATCCTGAATACTTTATCGTTTCTGAATTGATTCGCGAAAAAGTTCTTGAATTAACGAGAGAAGAAGTGCCTCATTCGGTCGCTGTAGTAGTGGAAAGTATGCAACGAAATGAATTGGGTAAAGTTCAAGTGCACGCAGCAATCATTGTTGAACGGTCAAGTCAAAAGGGTATTATAATCGGTAAAGGCGGAAAAATGCTGAAAGATATCGGCATCCGAGCTAGAAGAGATATCGAAGTGTTATTGGGAGACAAAATTTATCTTGATCTATGGGTAAAAGTTCAAAAAGATTGGCGTGACCGTCAATCAAGTCTGCAAGACTATGGTTACCGTAAAGATGATTACTAAAAAGTACTGACCAAATAAAAAAACAAACCATATAATTATGGTTTGTTTTTTTAATCGAAGATCATATCGTAGGGGGTTTCTAAATGGCTCAAATAGAAGAAGTAGAAGGCATTGTGTTATCTGTACGAAATCATCGTGAAAATGATCAATTGGTCAAATTATTTACAAATCGATTTGGGAAAAAAATGTTTTTTGTCAAAGGAACGCGAAAGCAAAAAAATAAACTTAGAACAGCTGTATTGCCCTTTACGAAGGCAACATATATAGCTGATATGCGAGACACTGGACTGTGTTTTATAAGAGATGCAAAAGAAGTTGAACAGTATAAAAGTATGCAAACGGATATCTTTTTAAATGCCTATGCGACGTATATTTTAAATTTAGCAGATGCAGCTTTAGAGGATGGCGTTGTAGATGGAACGTTGTTTCATAAAATAGACCAGTGCTTAACCGAAATTGATGAAGGAACGGATCCAGAAATAGTAGTCAATATATTTGAGATCCAAATTCTTCCATATTTTGGTGTTTCGCCTGAATTAAGAGGTTGCCGTGTATGTGGGAATACTGAAGGGCCGTTTGATTATTCTGGCAGCTATGGAGGATTACTGTGCCAAGAGCATTGGCATCTGGATCGCTACCGTTACCATTCCAGTCAAAAGGCAATTCATTTTGTGCGGTTATTTTCAGCTATTTCTTTAGATCGTCTAGGCTCTATTACTGTTAAAGAAGAAACAAAACGGGAGATCAGGACGTTGATCGATCTTATCTATGATGAATCAGTCGGAATCAAGTTGAAAAGTAAAAAATTTATTGATCAGATGTATACGTGGGGCAATCTCTTGATCGATAAGAGAGTCCCGCCTAAAGAAACACCAGATGAGAATGAAATTAATGATTGACAAAAGTTCTTGTAACAAGCTATGATAGAAACAATTGAATAACCAGCGATGAAAGAAAAAAGTAAAAATTTTATTTCTATACGAGCGAATTTGGGATAGTGTAAGCCAAATATAGACAAAGTTTTGAAAGGCCTTCTGGAGCTGTTCGATAAAAGAGATGCTAGTTTTTAATAAACTAGAATTAGGGTGGAACCGCGATTGTATTATCGTCCCTATGCTGATAATTGTCAGCATAGGGACTTTTTTTGTGTTATTTTTTAGTTGACCGTATAATTTGAAAAAAAGGAGAATGTCATAATGAAAGAAAATAGTTTAACATTTCAAGAAATCATTTTAACGTTACAAAAATATTGGTCAGATCAAGGCTGCTTGCTGCTCCAAGCTTACGATACAGAAAAAGGGGCAGGAACGATGAGTCCCTATACATTCTTACGTGCGATTGGACCTGAACCCTGGAATGCGGCATATGTAGAGCCTTCAAGACGTCCAGCAGATGGCCGTTATGGTGAAAATCCAAACCGCTTGTTTCAACATCATCAATTTCAAGTAGTCATGAAACCTTCACCTGATGATATCCAAGAACTTTATTTAGAAAGTCTTCGCTTATTAGGGATCGATCCATTAGAACATGATATTCGTTTTGTTGAAGACAACTGGGAAAATCCATCAATGGGTTGTGCTGGTCTAGGTTGGGAAGTTTGGTTAGATGGGATGGAAATCACTCAATTTACCTACTTCCAACAAGTTGGAGGATTAGAATGTAATCCTGTAACAAGCGAACTTACTTACGGACTAGAACGTTTAGCTTCATACATTCAAGATGTAGATAGTGTTTATGACATTGAGTGGACGAAAGGCGTAAAATACGGTGAAATATTTATTCAACCTGAATATGAGCATTCAAAATACGCTTTTGAAAACAGCAATCAAGAATTGCTTTTGATGTTATTCAATGAATATGAAAAGGAAGCTTTAGCTCAAATTAAAGCAGGGTTAGTTCATCCAGCCTACGATTATGTTTTAAAGTGCAGCCACACGTTCAATTTATTAGATGCAAGAGGAGCAGTATCCGTCACAGAACGCGCTGGGTACTTAGCTCGCATTCGAAATATGGCACGTTCGATCGCAAAAGCTTTTGTAACCGAACGTGAGAAATTAGGTTTCCCTCTGCTTCAAAACCAATCTGTCGAAACTAAGGAGGCAAACTAAGATGACTAAAAATCTTTTATTAGAAATCGGTTTAGAAGAAATTCCAGCTCATATCGTTACCCCAAGTAGTGAACAATTAGTACAAAAAATAGCAGCCTTTTTAAAAGAAAATCGGTTGGATCATGGAGCAGTGATCCCCTTCTCGACTCCACGAAGACTAGCTGTTATTGTCAAAGATATCGTAGAAAAACAAGAAGATATCCAAGAATCTGTAAAAGGTCCTGCTCGAAAAATAGCTCAAGATGCTGAAGGCAATTGGAGTAAAGCTGCTATCGGGTTTGCTCGAGGACAAGGAGCAGCTACCGATGATATCTATTTCAAATCGATCAAAGATATCGAGTACGTTTACGTTGATAAATTTATCTCAGGAAAAACAGTCAATGAGATTTTAGTTGGTTTAGATAAAGTGATCACATCACTGACATTCCCAGTAAGCATGCATTGGGCAAACCATTCATTTAAATATATCCGTCCGTTCCATTGGCTGACAGCTATGTTAGATGAAGAGGTGATCCCCTTTGAACTGCTAGATATCCAAACAGCGAATACTTCACGCGGCCACCGTTTTTTAGGGCATGATGTAACATTTGCTGATGCTTTGGACTACGAAAAAACGTTGGAGAGTGTTTTTGTTATCGCGGATAGTGCCAAACGTAAACAAATGATCGTTACCCAAATTGAGGAGCTGACAAAGGCAAATCAATGGTCTGTTTCATTGGATGAAGAATTACTAGAAGAAGTCAACAACTTGATTGAATACCCAACTGCTTTTTATGGTTCATTTGATAAAAAATACTTAGATCTGCCAGAAGAGGTATTGATCACGTCGATGAAAGACCATCAGCGCTATTTTGGCGTGAGAGACAATAAAGGCACTATTCTACCTTACTTTATCTCCGTTCGTAATGGAAATGCCGAACACATTGATACAGTTGCTAAAGGAAATGAGAAAGTATTGACTGCCCGTTTAGATGACGGCCGCTTTTTCTATGAAGAAGATCAAAAATTAACCATAGCTGCTTGTGTCGAACGCTTAAAACTAGTGACGTTCCATGAAAAAATCGGGTCCATTTATGAAAAAATGAACCGGGTACAAGCAATTGCCCAACTAATTGGGAAACAGGTCGGTTTGACTGCTACTGAATTAAAGGATCTAAATCGTGCATCTGAAATTTATAAATTTGATTTGGTGACCAACATGGTCGGAGAATTTCCTGAATTACAAGGGGTCATGGGTGAAAAATACGCTTTAGCGCAAGGTGAGAATCCAGTTGTAGCTGCAGCTATTAGAGAACATTACATGCCGATTTCAAGTGAAGGAGAACTTCCACAATCGTCTGTTGGAGCTGTTTTAGCTATTGCAGATAAATTGGAAAGTGTTTTAAGTTTCTTTGCAGTTGGAATGATCCCAACTGGATCAAACGATCCATATGCCTTGAGACGTCAAACCTATGGTATTGTTCGTATTATTGAATCGAAAAATTGGATTTTTCCAATGATCTCATTGAAAGAAAATATTCTAACGGCCTCTGTTATCGCACAAAGCTCCTTGATCGAAGGTTACAAGTCAAGTGCTGCACAAGTAGGGGATTTTACTAAAGCTCGTATCCGTCAATTATTAATGGCAGAGAGCATACGCCATGATGTAGTTGATGCAGCCTTAAGTTCTCACCAAGAAGATTTACTAAAATTGATTGAATCTAGTCGAGTCTTGAACAGCCATGTATCAGATGCTGTATTTAAACCGACGATCGAAGCGTTGACCCGGGTCGTTAATCTAGCTAGTAAAGGTGAAGAACTGCTTGACCAAGAAAAAATAAAAGTGAATACTGACTTATTTGAAACGAAGTCTGAAAAATTATTGCATGAAGCATTTGAAGAAATCATAAAAACGATAGACGAAAGTGATAGTGCTAAAAACTATGTAGCATTTGAGCAGTTGCAACCATTGATTGAGGAATTTTTCAATGAAAATATGGTCATGACTGACAATGAGGCCATTCGCAATAACCGCTTAGCTTTATTGATGGAGATTTCTAATTTCGTTTTATCTTTTGCTAGTGTAGACAAATTAGTAGTTAAGTAACCTTTAACAAATCAGTTTACTTTATGCTCCACTAGGGATAGAATTTTCCTTAGTGGAGTTTTATTTTTTTAGCCAGATAAAGGGGCGAGCAGAGATGATCAATTATCCGTTAACGATGAAACGAGTATATGAAAAAAGTGAAAAAGAAGATGGCTATCGTATTTTAGTGGACCGAATATGGCCCAGAGGGGTATCGAGAGAAAAAGCTGATATAGATGATTGGACAAAAGAAATCACTCCAACGACAAAAATCCGTAAAGAATTTGATCATCAACCGCAAAAATTTGATTGGTTTAAAAAAGCTTACTGGGCTGAATTAGAATCAAATCCTTATGCACAAGAGTTTATTGAACATGTTTTCGATGAGTTGCAGCAATCGCCAGTAACGTTTGTCTACGCCGCAAAAGATGAACAATTCAACCATGTGGTGATTTTAATAGAATTCGTTCAAACTAAAATGCAATAGCATACTTAGTAAATTGTTTGAAAAATAAATAAATCCGTTTGGAGGACACTATGTTAAAACGTTTTTTCAGTTATTATAAACCGTATAAAAAATTATTTATCTTAGATTTTGGCTGTGCGATACTCGCAGCTATTTTAGAGTTATCTTTTCCAGTTGTAGTCAACCGTGTGATCGATGACTTATTGCCTTCAGCAAATTGGACATTGATTGTAACGATTTCGCTATCTTTACTCTTTTTGTATCTCGTGAACACTTCTTTGCAGTATGTCGTTGTTTATTTTGGGCACAAACTAGGAGTGAATATCGAAACAGATATGCGCCGTGAATTGTATGGGCACTTGCAAGAACAGCCTTTTAGTTATTACGATAATCAAAAAACCGGCAAATTAATGACGCGCTTGACTACCGACTTATTTGAAATATCAGAAGTTGCCCATCATGGTCCAGAGGATGTATTTATCACTTTTATTACTTTAAGTGGGGCTTTCTTGTTGATGTTAACGGTCCATGTTCAACTTGCTTTGGCAACGTTTGTGATGGTCCCTTTTATCACGATCGCATTAGTGTTCTTTAATAAACGAATGACCAAGATCAATACAAAGATTTTTAATGATTTAGGTGAATTCAATGCTGGAATCGAAGCTTCTGTCAGCGGCATACGTGTTATTCAAGCTTTTGCTAATGAAGAGCACGAAGCCGGCCGATTTGAAGTATTGAATAAAGCTTATCGAAAGTCGAAAATTTTATTTTACAAAATGATGGCAATCAGTTCTTCGTATAATTATTTTCTGATCCGTTTAATTAATTTGTTTGCTTTATTTTTTGGTGCTTATTATACGATCCAAGGCGAAATCAGTTATGGTGACTTTGTAGGCTTTATCTTACTAGCTAATATTTTTGTTCGGCCGATCGAAAAAATAAATACGATGATTGAAAGTTACCCTAAAGGAATTGCTGGCTTCAAGAGGTTAACCGAAGAATTGGATAAAAAACCGGCTATTCAAGATAAGAAAAATGCGATTGAAGTAGACCGCTTGAAAGGCGATATCGACTATAAAAATGTTTCCTTTTGGTATAATTCATCAAAAAAAGTTTTAGATGGGATCAATTTATCGATTCGTGCGGGAGAAACGGTTGCCTTTGTTGGACCAAGTGGAGCAGGTAAGACGACTATTTGTAATTTGCTGCCTCGTTTTTATGAAGTGAGTGAGGGTGAAGTAACCGTTGATGGAATCAATATTCAAGATATGACCATGCAGTCATTGCGGAATCAAGTTGGCGTGGTCCAGCAAGACGTCTATCTTTTCCCGGGAAGTGTCAGAGAAAATGTTGCTTATGGGAAACTGGATGCAAGTGAAGCAGAAATAAGTGAAGCCGTTCGATTAGCTCATTTAGAAAAGGTTGTAAACGATATGCCTAGGGGGCTAGATACGATCATTGGTGAAAGAGGTGTGAAATTATCTGGTGGGCAAAAACAACGATTATCCATTGCACGAATGTTTTTAAAAAATCCTCCGATTTTGATTTTAGACGAAGCAACTTCTGCTTTAGATACTGAGACAGAACAAGTGATCCAAGAATCCCTAAATTCATTAGCAAAAGGCCGCACAACATTGATTATTGCACATCGATTAGCGACTATTAAACATGCTACGCGTATTATTGTGGTAGATGAACAAGGAATAGTTGAACAAGGCAGTCATCAAGAATTGATCGCAACTGATGGTGCATATAAGAAGTTGTATGAAGCTCAATTTGGTCAATGAAATCGATCAAAATAAACCACTAGTGGGATTTTTATTTTCCTTACGCTAGTGGTTTTTTCTAGTTAGTCCGTTCAAGGGTAATGATCAATAAATGGGGTTTATTGTTGATTCGAAAAGGGAATATGCTATTTCCGATTCCACGGCTGACGACTAGTTTTTTTGAAGAGTCTGCCTCACTAGTGTAGATTCCGTTGGTGTATTTAGGAAACAAGCCTTGACCAGGGGCGTATAAAGGGCCGATAAGTGGGAGTCTTATTTGTCCACCGTGGGCATGGCCGCTAAAGGTGATGTCCGGTTGGATCAATGGGTTGGAAGTTAAGTACTGCTCAAAGTATTCAGGGTGATGAGCGAGCAGTAGGGTCGGTACACCATCGCTTAGGGGATCTAGTAAAGGTATTTCGTCAGGATAGCTTTCATCGCTAACACCGGCTAAAATAAGTTGAGCACCGTTAACCGCTAAGGTGAGTTGCTCATTATTTAACAGAACAACACCGCTATTTTTAATGTTATATTCCCACTCTGGTAAGTGTCCGCTGCTTGTTTCGTGATTCCCGGATATGGCATAGGTTGGTGCAATAGCGACTAATGAACGACCAAATTCCTCTAACGGTATCTTGCTTAAATCAGCCGTACGATCGATCAAATCTCCGGTCAAGAAAATGAAATCAGGTTGTGCTTGCTTGATGGCTGAAAGTAAGGTCTCAATTGAAATACGATTTTTTTCAAAATGCGTATCAGATAGATGGACGATTTTTAATTGATCTAACTCTTGCGGTAAGTCATCTAATAGGATGGTTTGATGCTCGATATCTAATGAACGGTTCTGTTGATAGCCATATAGGCAAAAGGTGATAGCTAGACCAATAAACAGAAGAAAAACAAGTATGATTTTTTTCATATGATCTCCTTATTGAAAACTTTTTTTAAAGTATAGCATACTTTGAAAGAGTTCTTGCTCCTAACAATTTCATTTTAAAAGCTTCAATTGAAATAAATTAAGGTATAATGAGCATAAAAAGAGTGTAAAAATTGAAAAGGACTGATTTTTTATGGAGGCAACTAAAAGAAGAGACAGCATTGTTTCGATTTTATCACAGGAAAATAGACCGCTAAGTGCCAGGAAATTAGCGGCATTGCTAAGTGTGAGTCGGCAAATCATTGTAGGCGATGTAGCTTTATTAAGAGCGAGCGGTGTCGATGTCATAGCTACTCCAAAAGGATACGTATTAGAATCGGCATCTATGACAAATAAATTTGTCGGCCAACTAGCTAGTCACCACAGTGCAGCGGAAACAAAAACTGAATTGTATGCGGTAGTGGATAATGGGGGAGAAGTAGTAGATGTTATCGTTGAACATCCGATATATGGGGAGCTGAGAGGGCGGTTATCGATTTCTTCGCGTTACGATGCAGATCGATTTATGGAAACGATAGAGAATAAACAAGCCAATTTACTATCTGAATTAACAGGTGGTGTTCATTTGCATACCATTGCATGTGCAGACAAAAAAACATTTGATCGTATCAAAAAAGAGCTTGATGATTTAGGCCTATTGTACAAGAATTAAAAGGTGTCTTGACAACTTGCTGAAATCACCTATAATTAAATTTATCGATGTGTCTTGACACGTGTAAAGGTGCATTTAATGATAGGAGTTGTTGATATGAAAACGAATAAAGTTCATAAATTGACCATAGCGGCGTTATTAGTAGCTGTAGGTATTTTGATTCCCATGATCTCACCGGTCAAATTAGTCTTAGAGCCAGCTTCTTTCACATTAGCTAGCCATGTTGCTATTTTTATCGCTATGTTTATTTCACCGATGGTTGCGATAACTGTAGCTTTGGGCACAGCTGTAGGTTTTCTGTTGGGAGGGTTTCCAATTATCATCACATTAAGAGCTTTGACTCATGTCATTTTTGCAGGGTTAGGATCTTATATCCTGCTTAAAAAGCCTGATATTCTTCAATCCACCATTAAAATACAATTCTATTCTTTTTTTATCGGTGTGTTGCATGCTGTTTCTGAGGTGGCTGTCGTTTCTGTTTTTTATTTTGGTGGAGAAATGACAACGGCTTATTATACGCAAGGATTCTTGCAATCTGTTTTCTTATTAGTCGGAGCAGGTACGATCATTCATAGCATGATCGATTTTATTCTTGCTCATGCTGTCTGGAAATCGCTGATGAGTCGTAACTCATTTGCTGCAACTGTGGCCAAAATAAAATAAATAAATTGTTCTTGAGAACCCAGTACTTTTAAAACCCTATCAGGTTTTTAAAAGTACTGGGTTTTTTCGTTAGTCTCTAGATAAGGTAATAAGGCAGTACATAAATTTAAATGCGAAATCAAACGTGTAACAATAAAATAATCAAATCGTATTTTTGCATCGATAAGGTTTACGCCGGTGGTTTTAATTATAATAAATTGTTTGTGTTATTCATTTTAAAAAATTGTTTTTTTTCACAGAATGTGCTATTATGAAAAATGTATAGTTCTGTCTGATAATAGATTTAGAGAATAAAGTCGCACTTGTTTATGAGTGCGGCTTTTAGAGACTGGATAGTCTTTCTGACAGGACCTAACGTTCTTTATTTTTTACTAAGAGGTGAACAGCTTGGCAATGATGATTCCAGAAGAAACTGTCAATAAAATACGGCAAGAAACTAATATAGTGGATGTTGTCAGTCAGTATGTTCAATTAAAAAAGAAAGGTAAAAATCTTTTTGGCTTTTGTCCTTTTCATGAAGAACGAACTCCTTCATTTTCGGTAACAGAAGAAAAACAAATTTTTCACTGTTTTAGTTGTGGACGTGGCGGTAATGTGTTTACTTTTTTAATGGAAGTCGATGGACTCACTTTTCCAGAAGCTGTCATTAAGACAGCTGAACTGGGTCAATTTCAACTAGATGATTCCTTAGTACACGATCACGACCATAAAAATAAAACGAACGACTCAACAAAAGAAAAACTGATTCGTATCCATGAAGAAAGTGCTGAATTATTTCATCATATTCTGTTGAATACAAAAATCGGAGAAGATGCTTTAGCGTATTTAACTCAAAGAGGATTGACTCGAGATATAATTGATACATTTAATATTGGGTTTGCTCCGCGAGAACGAACTATGCTGCAACAATATTTACTTGGGAAAAATAGTGAGCAAGAATTGTTGGGAAAAACGGGTCTATTTGTGGAAAAAGATAATGGAGATTTGCTTGACCGATTTTACAATAGAATCATATTCCCCATTCGAAACCAGCAAGGGAAGACCGTTGCTTTTTCGGGGCGTATTTTTCAGCAAGAAGCTGATGAGGGCGCACCTAAATATTTAAATAGTCCTGAAACCCAGCTATTTAATAAACGAACGGTTCTGTTTAATTTTGATCTTGCACGTCCATCCATAAGACGAGAAAAAGAAGTTATATTATTTGAAGGTTTTATGGACGTTATAGCAGCTTGGAAAGCTGGGGTGACCAATGGAGTCGCTTCAATGGGAACCAGTCTTACAAATGAGCAAATCCATTTGATCGATCGAGTAACGGATCATGTACTGATTGCATATGATGGAGATCCGGCAGGAATTGAGGCAACCAAGAGAGCCAGTGATCTTTTAGCAGCAGAGACTAATTTTGATATCGATATTATTCGTTTCTCTGAAGGTATGGATCCAGATGAGCACATTAAAAAAAATGGGGCTGATGCTTTCAATGAATTGATCGCTCATGGAAGAGAGACGCTTTTTGGCTTCAAAATGGCTTATTACCGTAAATCGCTCAATCTATCAAATGAGAGTGAACGCTTAGGGTACATTGAGAAAATATTAGCTGAACTGCTCTCGGTCACTTCGGCTGTTGAACGTGAACTTTACTTTAAACAATTAGCGAATGAATTCGAACTCTCTATTGATTCTTTAAAGGAACAGTTTCAGCAAAAATTTCATGATTCTCGTAATCAACGAACAAAAGAAAAACAACAACAAACGTATCCAAAGCAGACTGTTGAAGTGAATTATCCTCAAGTACACATGCAAAAAAGAAAACCAGATAACATTGAATATGCAGAGCGTTTATTATTAAATCGCTTGTTTCATTTTGAAGAAGCCTGGATAATCGTTAAAGATGGTTCAGCTGATTTTCATTTTGTGCACGATGAATACCAAATGTTGTTTATTTTATATGAAAGTTTCCGAGAGCATACAGATAATGAAGGGCCTATTGATGCGTTTATTGACTTTGTAAAAGAATCAGAATTGAAAAATCTGATTGTTGAAATTGAGCTTTTGTCAATAAGCAATGAGATCTCTGCAAGAGAAGTAGAAGATTACCTGGATATGATTTCAAGGAAATCGGTTCTTCAAATGCGTTTGAAAGAAAAACAAGAAGCCCTGACAGAAGCATCTAGGCGAGGCGATAAAGAGCAGCTTCGTGTATTAATGATTGAAGTAGTCGATCTATCTCGTTTATTAAAAAATAAATAAGTGAAATCCTGGTAACAAGTGTTAGTAATTTTAAAAGGGGAGGCTTTTTAATGGCTGAAAAAAAAATAACAACAAAAAAAGCGTATGATAACGAAGTCAAGAGTTTTATCAAAGAGCACAAGATAGTAGGGACCGTTCATTACGATGAATTAACAAATAAAATAGCAACTCCTTTTTCTTTAAATGCTGAAAAAATGGATGCACTGATCCAAACAGTTGAAGATGCAGGTGTTGGAGTGGTTGGAGACGATGGTGGCCCAACAGCTCGACAACTAAAAATCAAAGAAATGAAAGCAGAAAAAGACGCAGAAAAACCAGAAGACTTAACAGCTCCTCCTGGAGTAAAAATCAATGACCCCGTCAGAATGTATTTAAAAGAAATCGGGCGAGTGAATTTATTGACTGCAGCTCAAGAAGTTGAACTGGCTATAAAAATCGAAGAAGGCGATCAAGAAGCACGCCAACGTCTTGCAGAAGCTAACTTGCGTTTAGTTGTAAGTATTGCCAAACGCTATGTTGGACGTGGGATGCAGTTCTTAGATCTGATCCAAGAAGGAAACATGGGATTGATGAAAGCTGTTGAAAAATTCGATTATAAAAAAGGCTTTAAATTCTCTACGTATGCTACTTGGTGGATCCGTCAAGCTATTACGCGTGCGATTGCCGACCAAGCTCGCACCATTCGTATCCCAGTACACATGGTTGAAACAATCAATAAGTTGATCCGTATCCAACGTCAATTATTACAAGATCTAGGACGCGAACCTACACCGGAAGAAATCGGAGCAGAAATGGATCTGCCAACTGAAAAAGTTCGTGAGATCCTAAAAATTGCTCAAGAACCGGTTTCTTTAGAAACTCCAATCGGGGAAGAAGACGATTCTCATTTAGGCGACTTTATCGAGGATCACGATGCAACTAGTCCAGCAGAGAACGCTGCTTACGAATTGTTGAAAGAACAATTAGAAGATGTGCTAGATACACTGACAGACCGTGAAGAAAATGTATTGCGTTTACGTTTTGGTCTTGATGATGGGCGTAACCGTACACTTGAAGATGTCGGCAAAGTATTTGGCGTTACGCGCGAGCGTATTCGTCAAATTGAAGCTAAAGCACTTCGCAAATTGCGTCACCCAAGTCGTTCAAAACAATTAAAAGACTTTTTAGAATAACAAAATAAAATGGTCGTCCAAAATGAGCGTTACTTGGGCGATCTTCTTTCGTTTATAGAGATAAATATGAACGATAGGTAAAAAAACTGGTATAATAGTAAACGATGTAAAAATGAAGGGATGAATGACATGTTATCATTTGAAGAAAAAAAGGCTATCTTTGATAGTTATGAAGAACTGACTGCAACAAAAGTATCGATGAACCGATTGAATTACCATTTTAAAGATAGTGCAGTACCTAAGACAATGGCCGTACGTTTCCTACACCCGAATGGAAATGCGTTGATTTATGCAGGCTATTTGCCTAAAGAAGAAACAGATAAAGGGTACATTTCTGTTAGAGACGAAACGGAAGAAACCATCCGTTCATTAGTGGATCAAGCAATTGCTCATTTAAAGAAAACCGCTGATGGCTATGAAGAAGGCTACACTGAGCTATGGTTCGACAATAAAGGCGATATCTTAAAGTTGGTCTATGATAATCCTACATGGCTTGTAGCATTGCCAAATGATCAAGTTGAAGGAGTTTTTCATTCTAAAGATGCCGCAGAAGGTTACTTGATGGATGAAGAGTTCTTCGAAGGATAAGCAATTTATTAAAAGAAAGAAGTGATAAGTATGGATGAAAGTCAATTATCGCTACGTTTAAGCAGAGCTGCGTCTTATGTTGAACCGGGTGATCATTTAGCAGATATCGGTTCTGACCACGCTTATTTGCCTTGTGCTTTAGCAAGTAAGGAAAAAGTTGCTTTCGCTATAGCGGGGGAAATTGTTGAAGGCCCATTTCAAGCGGCACAAAATCAAGTGAAACGTTTAGGGTTAACAGAAAAAATCAGTGTTCGTTTAGGTGATGGATTAGAAGTTATTTCTCCAGAAGATGAAATAACGGCTATTACCATATGTGGTATGGGCGGTTTATTGATTGCGGCTATTTTAGATAGTGGGCTTAAAAAAGGCCATCTGACTGGTAAAGAACGTTTGATTTTACAGCCGAATATAGGCGAAAAAACGTTACGCGAATGGTTAGTTGCACATTGTTATACCGTTACGGCTGAAGAACTTATTGAAGAAAATGATAAAATTTATGAATTGATGGTCGCAGTAAAAGATCCATCAAAAAAACCAACGGCCACAGCGACCCAGTTGACGTTTGGTTTTCATTTGAAAGATGAAAACTCTGCTATTTTTAAAAAGAAGTGGCAAAAAGAACTTGAAAAAAATCAGCGCATTCTTGACAGCTTAACAAAATCAAGTACAGACCAAACCGCTAAAAGTATACAATTTCAAGCAGAGATCCAAGAAATAGAAGGGGTGCTGAAATGACTGAGACTTATGGAAGTGAGTTTATCCAAAAATTTGAATCATTTGCTCCAAAACAATTGGCTGAAGCTGGGGATCCGGTTGGGTTAGCAGTAGGAACCTTGAATAAACCTATCAAGAAAATGATGGTCACATTAGACATTCGTCCTGAAGTAGTGCAAGAAGCGATTGAAAAACAGGTTGATTTTATTTTTGCTCATCACCCGCCTATTTTTCGTCCAATCAAAAATCTAGCTACAGACAATGCACAAATCAACATGTACGCTGATTTGTTGAAGCAGGATATAACCGTTTATGCGGCTCATACGAATTTGGACGTGGCTACTAACGGTATGAATACGTGGCTAGCAGATGCGTTAGCATTAAAAGAGACTGAAATTATGCATGTAACGAAGCAATTTTCTTATAAAAAAATTGCGGTATTTGTTCCTAGAGAAAATGAGGCAGAAGTTCGAAAAGCTTTAACAGATGCAGGAGCAGGTCAAATAGGTCCCAATTATAAGGATTGCACGTATACCTTTGAAGGTGTTGGACGGTTTACACCAATCAATCAGGCCAATCCTAAAATAGGAGAACTTGACCAACCTGAGCGTGTAGCTGAGGCTCGAATTGAAGTCGTTTTTCCAGAACAATTAACGCAAACGATTGAAAAAGCTTTATTTGAAGCTCACCCGTATGAAGAACCGCCATACGATCTATATACCATTGAAAATTTTGTTGATGAATATGGTTTGGGAAGAGTGGGTAATTTAACTGAACCTATTTCAGTTCATGACTTTGCTCAAAAAGTGAAAGATCTTTTCGGGGTATCAGGCTTACGTTATGTTACGCCGGATAAAGATAAACTGATCCAACGCGTAGCAGTATGCGGTGGAGATGCAGGGAAATACTACCCAGATGCGCTTAAAAAAAATGCAGATGTTTTTATCACTGGAGATGTGTATTACCATACGGCTCATGATATGTTAGCCGATGGATTAAGTGTGATCGATCCAGGTCATCACATTGAAAGTATCTGTAAACCGCGATTAGTTGACTTGTTTACAGAATGGAAAACAGAAGCCGAATGGGATTTTGACATCATTCAATCGGATTTGAATACGGATCCTTATAGCTTTATTTAAAAAAAAAGATTTTTGAAAGGAAGATATCTGTTATGTATGAAAATCTTGTACCACGTTTTATTCGTTATGTAAAAACAGAGACCCGTTCTGATGAGAACAGCTCGACGACCCCTTCAACGCAAAGCCAAGTTGAATTTGCTAAAACGTTAATGGAAGAGCTAAAAGAAATCGGACTAAGCGATATCGCTTATAATAAAAGCAATGGCTATGTGACGGCTACTTTGCCAAGTAATACAGCTAAAAAAGTACCGACGGTCGGCTTTATAGCCCATTTAGATACGGCTGACTTCAATGCGGAAAATGTGAACCCGCAATTCCATGAACAATACAATGGAGAAGCAATTGTCTTAAATGAAGAACAACAAGTTGTTTTAGATCCGAAAGATTTTCCTAATTTAAAAAATTATATTGGTCAAACATTGATCACGACCGATGGAACGACTTTATTAGGCGCTGATGATAAAGCTGGGATCGCTGAAATCATGACGGCTATGGAAATATTGATCAATGATGATTCTATTGAACATGGCGATATTCGTGTTGGTTTTGGTCCTGATGAAGAAATTGGTATCGGAGCAGATCGTTTTGATGTTCCTGGATTCAATGCGAAATTTGCTTACACCATGGATGGCGGTCCAGTTGGCGAATTAGAATTCGAGAGTTTTAATGCAGCAGCAGCTGTTGTTAAGATCCAAGGGAAAAATGTTCACCCAGGCACAGCTAAAAATACGATGGTAAATGCTGCGAAAATCGGAATGGCTTTTGATGCGTTGTTGCCTCAAGATGAAGTGCCGGAGAAAACAGAAGGTCGTGAAGGATTCTATCATTTAGTGGGAATCACTGGTGAAGTTGATGAAGCAACATTAACGTATATTATCCGAGATCATGACCGCAAAAAATTTGAAGCCCGTAAAGCCTTTATGTTGGAACAAGCGGCTAAATTAAATGAAGCTTATGGAAGCGAACGCGTCACGATCGAATTAAATGATTCTTACTACAACATGGGTGAGATCATTGAAAAAGATATGACCGTAGTCGATATTGCTGAAGAAGCAATGAATAATTTAGCTATCAAACCAATTATTGAACCGATTCGCGGTGGAACAGACGGCTCTAAAATTTCCTTTATGGGGCTGCCAACACCGAATATTTTTGCCGGCGGAGAAAACTTTCATGGCCGTTATGAATTTGTAGCAGTTGAAAGTATGGAAAAAGCTACAGCTGTTATTGTTGAAATTGCGCGTCTAAATGCTGTAAAAGGAGTTTAGTGAATGACTATAGTAGCTGCTTACCTTCTTTTATGCAATAGTCTTTTGTTTCTGCTGATGGGCATAGATAAACGAAAAGCGGTCAAGAGACAATGGAGAATTCCTGAAAAGACGCTTTTAGGTTTAGGTCTTGTTGGCGGCGGGTTTGGCGGCATCTTAAGTATGCATTTGTTTCGTCATAAAACGACCAAAGGATCTTTTAAAGCAATCTTTACTCTAGGAACAGCCGTTGCTATTTTCTTATTCGTCTATTTTTTATAATTTCATGAAATAAAATAAAAGGCTGTATAATTTTTTGTGTTGATAGACTTAATCTAATGGCATTACTTACTCAAAATTTATGAAGGAATAGGGTTGCTTGTAGCCTAAAATGAAGCACTGTGGGCAAATAACGCCCAAGTGTATCATGTTTGTAAGCTGCTAAAGCAGCAACAACCATGACAACTTTCTTTTAGGCTTCAGGCGTTCCCTTGGCTCTCCACAAGCAAACCCGTCCATTCCAGAATAAATTTTTTTGAAGCATCCACACCATTTGTTGTAGAACCAAATAAAAGGACCTATACGATTTTTATTTCGTATAGGTCTTATTTTTTGCGTATGTTAAAATAAAAGGGACAGAAGTTGAATGAGAGGATGTGTGAAACACTATGGGATTGCAATTTGTTTTAGGCCGCGCGAATCGTGATAAACGTTCGGTCCTGCTCGATGAGATAGCAGAAATTCTGACGAAAAATACAAAAGAGTCTATTTTTTATTTAGTGCCAGACCATATTAAATTCCAAGCTGAAATGACAACGCTAGAAAAGCTAAGTGACTATCCTTATTTTAAAAAGAAACCGATGATGGGCATGATGCATTTACAAGTATTCAGTTTTACACGATTAGCTTGGTACTGGTTAAAAGATACGGATATTTATGCTAAGCCACAGTTAACAACGACTGGATTATCAATGCTGATCCGTAAATTATTGATCGAACATGAAGAAGAATTGACTATTTACCGTGGGGAAGTTAGGAAAGATGGCTTTGTTCAGCAAATGACCGATTTATTTTTAGAATTGCGCAGCGGACGTATCTCACAAGTCGATTTAGATCAAATGATCATTAATTTAGGGAATTCGCCTAAAGAAGCCGATTTTAAATTGAAATTGCGCGATCTATCTTTGATCTATCAAGCATTTGACGCAGCTTTACTGAATAAATATATCGAGTCAGAAGACATTGTGTCTGCATTGATCCAAAAAGTAGGCGAATTAGATTTATCCGGCACGACGATTTTTATTGAGAGTTACTATCAATTTACTGCTCAAGAACAAGCGCTCATCCTAGCGTTAATGAAAGCCGCTAAAAAGGTAACCATTGCACTGACTGCAGACAAAGGCTATGCCGTTGAAAAACCGGAAATGCATAATCTGTTTCAAACATCTGGTACGACTTACTATAAATTGTACCAATTGGCTCGCCAAAATAATGTACCTGTTTATAAAGATAAAATCATCCAAGAAATAGATGCAGCTTATTGTGCTGAATTAAATCAACTGGAAGCGTTTTGGGTAGAGACAAGTCAACTCACTCCAGCAACTCATAAGCCTTTATCTGATCCTGATACAGTCGGAAATAGCATTGAGATATGGGCAGCAGAAAATAAACAAGCAGAAATAACACATGTTGCGAAAGAGATTCGTAAACTGGTCGCCTCTGGCCATTATCGGTATAAAGATATTTTGGTCTTGACCCGTAATATGGATGATTATTTAGCCATCATAGAACCCTTATTTATTAGCCATAACATTGAGCTGTTTATTGACAGCGCAGAATTGATGAATCAACATCCGCTCATTGAAGTCCTAGATACATTAGTGAACATCTACAAACGCAATTGGCGCTATGCAGATGTGATGCGGCTGCTCAGGACAGAATTAGTGATTCCCATGACGGATGGGCAAGAACCGCTTGCAAAAGAACGGACGCAACGTGTGAGTCAGCATATCCAGCGCACACAAACATTCAGAGAACGAGTAGATATCACCGAAAATGTGCTGCTGGCCTATGGATACGAAGGTTACCACTGGACAAAAACTGAGCCTTGGCATTATACACGTTATTTTTATGAAGATGCAGCGTTCCAGTCAGACAATGACCAACGCATCGAACAAATTGCTAATTCTATCAAAGCCGATCTTTCAGGGATACTGATCCCATTTTTTAAACGGTTAGAAAAAGCCAAAACGAGTAGAGAGGCTGCTAAAGAACTCTATTTATTTATGGAAACTATCGGTGTTAAAGACCAGATAGGCTTTTGGCGAGATCAAGCCATTGAAGACAATGATCTTGAAAAAGCACGCAAACATGAACAAACGTGGCAAACTTTTTTGCAGCTGTTAGATGAGTATGTAGAGGTATTAGGAGATGAGCCGTTCGAACTGGATAGTTTCCACGCTATTTTAATGACTGGATTTGATAACGCTACTTACAGCATGGTTCCGCCAAGTATTGATCAAGTGACATTTTCAGGAATTGAAGGCACCCGGATCGGAACTGCGAAAGTCACGTTCATGCTAGGTGTTACAGATGCTCATTTGCCAGCTAAAACCGAAAATAAAAGTATTTTGACTGAAGAAGACCGCGATTTATTTTCAGATTTCTTAGACGATACACAGTATTTAAAGCCAGCTGTTGAAGCCGTCATGGCCTCCGAACCATTTATTGCGTATCAAGCTTTCTTAGATTCTTCCGAAAAATTGATTTTTAGTTACCCGACAAGTGACGAAACAAAAAACGGTCCGAAATTATCACCCTATGTGGATCGGATAGCAAAAGCATTCCATCTGCCTATTCAAACGAAATTAATGGATATCACATCTTTAGAAAACCCAAGCGAAACAGAATTATTGCATTTTGTTGGAACGAAGAAAACGACCATCAGCCAGCTTTTGATGGTTTTACGCAAAGAGCAAGATCAAAAAGGGCAATTGAATGCATTTTGGCAAAATCTATATATTTTCTTTAAACGAGATAAACAAGTAGCCCGTGATTTTAATCACTTGCTCGTTAGTTTAGTTAAAAAAAATCTGCCGATGCCTTTAAAGAGTTCGATTGCGACCGATCTGTATGGCAAAGACTTGTATTTATCTGTTTCTCGACTAGAAGCTTTTTATGCAGATCATTATGGTCATTTCTTGACTTACGGGTTGAAACTAAAAGAACGAGATGTTTTTGAACTTTCACCAGCTGGTACGGGGGAATTCTTCCATGATGCACTGGATCAGTTATTTAAAACGATCATTCAAAAAAATCTGAGTTTCGATCAATTAAACGAAGAGTCCCTTGAGGAATTAACGGCAGAAGTCTTGACTGAACTCTATGGCAAGGCGAAATTTTCGATCCTAAATGCGTCTAATCGAATGAAATACATTCGTGATCAATTAGGCCAAACCATCAAAAAAATGGTGTGGGTCATCGGCAATCAAAGTCGACGCACAAATATGAAGAACATTCAGACCGAAGTATTATTTGGTCAAGTCGCGCTTCAAAAAGGCATTGAGGGATTATCCTTTCCACTCAATAATGGCGGTACTCTTTATCTGCGTGGCAAAATCGACCGAGTGGATGCTATGTCGCTCGGGGATGAGTATTACCTGAGTGTAGTAGATTACAAGTCAAGTGCGCATAAATTTAATTACCAGGATGCCTATTATGGATTAGCGATGCAGATGATCACATACTTGGACACGGCGCTTCAAAATGCAGTTGACTTGATCGGTCACGAAGCTAAACCCGCGGGTGCGTTTTACCTGCACGTATCCAACCCTTTTATGAAAAAAGGAACTTTTTTGGATGAGGATGCCTATATCAAAGAATTATTGAAGTCTTATAAAATGGATGGATTGCTGCTTGAAGATGAAGAGATGCTTCTCTCGCTTGATCCAACGATCGAACCGACGACTGCTTCACTGGTCTATCCTTTTAATCAATTAAAAAGTGAAGCCTTAAAATCCAATAAATTTGTCACCCTAGACGAAATGACGGCCTTACGTCAACACAATAAAAAATTGATCATCGATGCCGGTAATAAAATAGTTGATGGCGTCACAACGCTGAATCCTTTTTATGAAAAAAGACAGTTTATTCCAACCGTTAATGGACCATTGCGTGCCGTGTCGCAATTTGATGCGATGTTGCCAGAAAATAATTACCGCCGGATGGATCCATTAAAAAGAGAAGATATTCTTAAGAAAATACAAGAAGAAGAGGAGGAAAATGAAGAATGATGAACCCACTTCCGCTAAAACCTGAAAATAGTCAGTATACAGATGGACAATGGCAAGCTATCTATGAAGCAGGGCACAACATATTGGTATCTGCTTCGGCTGGTTCAGGAAAAACAACGGTTCTTGTCCAACGTGTGATCGAAAAAATAAAAGCTGGTACAAATGTTGATGAAATGCTGATCGTGACCTATACAGAAGCTGCTGCTAAGGAAATGAAAGCTCGGATCCAAGTTGCGATCCAAGAAGCGGTCACTTCGGAAAGCGATCTAGCATTAAAACGACACCTTACCAGACAAGTAACGTTGATCAACCAAGCGTCTATCAGTACGCTGCACGCTTTTTGTCTTCAAGTCATTCGCCGCTATTATTATTTGATCGATTTAGACCCGATTTTTCGTTTATTGACAGATGAAACAGAGATTCTTTTATTGAAAGAAAATGTTTGGGAAGAAGTAAGAGAAGTGTTGTATGGTGAAGAAGACAGCTTATTTAAAGCTCTGACAGCCTCTTATTCAAATGATCGAAGCGATGCCGGCTTAACAGATTTGATTTTCTCATTATATGAATTTTCAAGAGCCAATCCTAGACCAGCTGTATGGTTGGAACAGTTGTCTTATTTGTATCGTGTTGAAGACAACAACTTAACAAATGGCGTTTTGTTCAAAGAACTGTTAAAACCACAAATAGTATCCGTATTAGATAGTCTGGTCGAACTTTCTCAAGTTGCAGCTCAACTAGGAGAAGGCAGCGAGGAACTAAAGAATCAAACAGAATTGGTTCGTAGCGAGTGGCTGGCTTTACAAGAGATCCAAACGCATATCAAAGAAAATAATTATCAAGCAGCATACGATGGCTGCAAAGTATTTGAATTTGCGCGTTGGAAGTCGGTCAAAAAAGGTACTGACGAAGCGCTAAAAGAAACAGCCGAAGAAATGAAAAATTTAAGAGATGAGTACAAGAAGCGATTCAAAGAATTAGCTAACGATTATTTTTCTGCTTCGCCGCAAGAACAAATCGATCTTATGTTGAATGCAGCACCGCTTGTAGATGAAATGGCACGGGTCACGCAACTGTTCACAGATGCCTACCGTCAACGTAAAGATGAACGTAATGTATTAGATTTTAATGATTTAGAACATTTGACACTGCAGATCTTAGCTCAGATCCAAAACGAAGAGTGGTTCCCAACTGAAGCGGCTATGCACTACCGCACTAAATTTAACGAAGTCATGGTCGATGAATACCAAGATATCAATCAACTCCAAGAAAATATTTTACGCTGGCTAGCGCATGACCAAGCCGATCAGGGGAATTTGTTTATGGTAGGAGATGTCAAACAATCGATTTATTCGTTTCGTTTAGCTGATCCGGGATTATTTTTAAAAAAATATGAACAATATGGACACCATCAATCGGGTGAGCGCATTATATTAGCTGAGAATTTCCGTTCTAGAGGAGAAGTCTTACAGTTTACTAATTTGATTTTTGAACAGCTGATGGACAAAGCTGTCGGACAAATGGATTATGATCAAGCAGCTCAATTAGTACAGGGATTTACGGGTTTTCCAGACTTGCAAAAGCATCAGCCGGAACTGTTGATTTATGAAAAAGGCACAAACGATAGTGAGGATGAGGAAGAAGAGACCGAGTCGATCAATTGGGATATGCGCATAGAAGATAAGACTGAAGGCGAATTATTGATGGTCGGGCAAAAAATAAAAGAACTTATTCAAACTCAATTTCCGATCTATGACAAACGTTCCAAAATGACTCGGCCCATCAGTTACAAAGACATTGTCTTATTGACACCGACAAAAAAGAACAACTTGGTTTTAATGGAAATGTTTAAACGATTGGCTATTCCTCTTCAGGTAAATGATACGCAAAATTACTTTCAAACGACTGAGATCACGATCATGATGTCATTATTAAAAATTATCGATAATCCTTATCAAGATATTCCGTTAGCTGCAGTCTTGCGCTCACCGCTGGTGGGTTTAGATGAAAATGAATTAGCCGCTATTAGAATCAGCCAAAAAACGGGCGATTACTACGAAGCCCTAAGAACATTTTATCAAACCTACCCAGGCGTGGAGAAAAGCAGTCGCTTTACTTCAAATTTATACGATAAAGTCACTGTTTTCATGATTCGGTTAAACAAATGGCGAGAAATCGCTCGTCGTGACCACTTAGTTGCGCTTATTTGGACGATTTATGATGATACAGGCTTTTTAGACTATGTTGGAGGTATGAGTTCAGGAAAACAACGCAAAGCTAATCTGCATGCTTTATATGAGCGTGCAGCTAGTTACGAAAAAACAAGTTTTAAAGGGTTGTTCCAATTTGTCCGCTTTATTGAAAAAATGCAAGAAAAAGATAAAGATTTAGCAGAACCTACAGCTATATCTGAAGATGAAGATGCTGTTCGGGTCATGACGATCCATGCTAGCAAAGGCTTAGAGTTTCCAGTGGTCTTTGTCCTCGATTTAACGAAGAAATTTAATTTGCAGGATATCAAGAAAAGTTATGTTTTTAATGAAACATATGGTGTAGGGACAGACTATAAAGATTTAGATCGGCGTATTCGTTACCCATCTTTGCCAGAAACAGCCTTAAAAGTAGAAAAGAAAACAAAATTATTATCGGAGGAAATGCGGAAGTTATATGTTGCATTGACCCGAGCAGAAGAAAAGTTGTTTTTAGTGGGGTCTTATAAAGATGAAGAGGCCGCTTGGAAAGAGTGGGGTGTAGTCAGTTCTCATTCGCCAACAGTTTTACCAGCTGATATCCGTTTCACAGCTGGTAGTTTAATGAAATGGATCGGACTATCTTTGATCCGCCACCCTTCAAGCGAAAATGATGTCACTTCTTTCATCGCTCGAAATGGCGAGATCACAAACCATCCAGCTCGATTTGTGATCCATTTTTATGATGAAAGTGCGATCCAAGAACGACTAGTTTCAAAAGACACTGATTTAGATGAAAACTGGCTAGAAAAGTTAGATCAGTTGCAAGAAAAGACAACAGCAGATGGAACAACAAAAGAAACAGTTGAAAAAGCCTTAGCATTGATGAATTATACCTATGAACATGAAGGGGCTTCTCATACAACCAGTTATCAATCCGTTTCCGAAATCAAACGCTTATTTGAGGAACCCGAAAGCGATCAAATGGTGAAAATTGATATCAATCAACCAAGAAATCGAAACCGTTACGTTGAAGAAACGTTGGACCGACCTTTATTTATGGCAGAATTGACCGTTCCTTCAAGTGCCGAGATAGGAACGGCAACTCACTCAGTCATGCAAGCCGTTGATTTAAAAACAACGCCTACTAAAGAATCGATTGAAGGTTTGATCGCGACACTGATCAAAGATGGGGTTCTAAAAGAAGAAGTTGCTTCAAAAATCAAAGTAGGACAGTTGGTTCAGTTTTTTAATACACCGTTAGGAAAAATGATTTTAGAGGATGCAAAAGATGTTCATCGTGAAGAACCTTTCTCACTTTTATTGGAAGCTGAAAAAATCTTTACCGATATGAATGGCGATGCTGAGGATAAAATTTTGATTCACGGAATTATTGACGGCTACATCGAATTGGAAGATCATATTGTTTTATTTGATTACAAAACAGACAGAGTGGATCATTATGGATCACAAGCAGGCCAAAATATGCTAGAGAAGTACAAAGGTCAAATGAATCTATACCGTTCTGCATTGGAATCTATTTTAGATAAAAAAGTAACTGAAACCTATCTTTGCTTGCTGGATACAGGTGAGATCGTATCTGTTCCATAAAAAAAGGGGAGACTGGGGCATAACTAGCTGAGAATAAGAAAAAGGATCTGCTTATCAGTAAACTGATGAGCAGATCTTTTTTCTTATTCCATATTGTAATTTACACCTTCTGTATAGGTGTTAGTAGCATCCCAAAGCAAGAATTCATTTACTCCAGCATCATGCAAAGCTCTTACTTGGTCTTCGACTTGCGCTGCACCATAGTTTTGGTAATTTCCTGCTCCTAAGTAAGAAGCGGTAAAATCTTGCAACCAAGGCCTGGATTTAGGAGGCGTTTCTAAACCTGAAAGCAAGTCATTTTCTACTTTTATATATTCAGAAACTAATTTATAAGGTTCTAAATCAGGCTTTTGAATTCCGAAGTAAGTGTTCCAATGACTCGGATAGATCATTGAAGAAATGACATCCACATTTTCAGAGATTTTAGCAAAGTTTTGTCCGATACCAGGCGCTTCTGGAACAGTAGCGGCATAGCCAAAAATATCTACTGAAATTTCAACACCATACGGTTCTAACTCTTCACGAGCGTATTTAACGAAACCAGTAACAGCTTCAACTCGTTGTTGGACATCATCTAAGTCGCTTGTTTCATGATCGCCACGAGAGTATGTCAATGAATCACTCTTGTTTTCAAAGCCTTCAGGAAAGCGGACGTAATCAAATTGGATTTCTTTAAAGCCCAATTTAGCTGCTTGTTTAGCAACTTCGATATTGTAATCCCATACTTCTTTAGAAAATGGGTTAACAAAAGCATGATTACCGTTATCTTTCCAAACAGTACCATCTGCCTTTTTAAACGAAAGGTCAGGTCTAGCTTCAGCTAATACAGTGTCCCTAAATACCACGATACGTGCAATAGGGTAAATCTTATTTTCTTCTAAATGCTTCATCATACTCGTTGGGTCTGTTACAAGTGTTTCAGTGTTTTGTTGAATAATTTTATTTTCCGATTTAAGATCCATCGTCATTTTCCCGAAATCATCTTTTACGTCGATCACCATAGCATTTAAACCACTAGAATGAGCAAATTTCGTTAATTCTTTCATTTTAGCTGTTCCACTAGCCGAGTTAGCTGTAACGTAAATACCTTTTACGCCATTTTCGGGATAGTCGATATCAATTCCGCTGTCATAAATAAATTTAGCAGGGAACTTGGCAGGTGTGCTTAGAATGGGTTCTGCGTTGATCTCTAGTAAAGTAGGTTCAGGGTTCTCTTCAGCAGATACACTTAGTGGAGAAAATACGACCCCCGTTGTTGCTAATAAACCAAACCAGAATGATGCTTTATTTCTCATAATCATTTATTCCTCTCTCTCAGGTAATTCAATAAAGTTAGGATCAACTAAAGTATAGCCTTTTTCAATTAGGCCCTCAGCAATTGAAACAACCGCATCATTTGTCCATGAACGATCGTGCATCAATAAATTAGCGCCGTTATTTAAATAATCTGTATTCAGCATGATAGCGGTCAAAGCTTCGCTATTTTGATAATTAGCCTCCCAATCATACCCATAGGTCCAATTCATCGAAACCATGCCTTCTTCAGCCATTATCGCAGCAGAAGTTTCAGTTGTCACACCATGAGGAGCACGGAAGAAGTGCGGTTTTTCACCGATCACTTCATAGATGGCTTCATTGGTTGCGATGATCTCTTCTCGTTGTTCCTCAGGACTGATGGTACTTAAATTTGGATGTGTTTGGGTATGATTACCGATGGCAAATCCCATATCATAAAGTTGTTTCAACTTATCTTTGCCTTCGTCTGATGCTATGTACATACCGTTTACAAAGAAAATGGCGGGTGCGTTGATCATTTTTAACTGTTCAGCTATCTCTACGGCATGTTGATCAGGAGCGTCATCGAACGTTAACAGCGCAACTTTTGGATCAATAGTTTCATCTATCGGTTCAACAACTGAAGTAGCGGCGTTTATTCGATAGCGGTAAGCTTCTTTTTCGGCAGGCAGTTCTTCTATAGAGTCTATTGAACTTTGAGCGGTACTGCTTGCTTCTCTCGCTATTTTTTCATTTGGTTGATTAGATTGATTTTCACTTGTGTCAGAAAAAAATGAGCTTCTTGCATCTTGATCAGCTGCGTCAGACGTCTGGCAACCGCTCAAGACAACGGCACTCATAAGGGAAACTCCTAGCAAAATCAGTTTCATTTTTAAGACTCCTTTACAGTTCGTTTAGTTTGAGGATTCATTTAATTGGTCAAGTGATTTCATTGTAGTTTTATGTGAAGCTTGTACCTCGACTAGCTGCTGGTCTAACTGTAAAAGCCATTCTTTTGTTTTTGCGTCTTGCTCATTGATCGTTTCCATACCCATTGTAAGTGTTTCGTAGGTGGCTTCTTCTTTACTTAGATCCGTAAAGTAGGTTGCTTGTTCTGTCAATGCGGTCTCATAATGAGTGACATAATCATCTAAACTAGCCGTTAAGTGTTCGATACTTGTGGTCAATTTATCCAATTCTTCTTGTGGCAATTTATCACTCATTTTTTCATCTAAGAGTATTTGTTCCTCTTTGATAGCTGCAGCTGTTTCCTTCAATTCAGAAAGAGAAGCGGAACGCGCATCGATATTTTCAAAAACACTGGAGGTACCATCTCCAAATGTACTTAATGACTCGTCTTTTGAAAGAGTCGCTTCAAAAGTCTGTTGTAAATTTTTTTCTTGCTCAGTAATGGCATTTAAGTCAACCACGATCTGTTCTGTTTTCGTTTCAACTGATGTAGTTGATTCGATAGCTTCTGCAACATCATTCGTGCTGCAAGCAGTCAAGAACAACGAGACGGCAAATAAATTTGTGGCCAAATATCTTTTTTTCATCTTTTACAAAACTCCCTTTATTAGTGTAACCAAAATCGGCCCAAAGAAAAGAACGTCTATGATACCGCATCACGTTCTGTATTAAATGAGCAACTTCCTCCAGTATAACAAACGCTTCTTAATTTCTAAAGTGATATGACAAGTTATTTAATATCGGAAAGTAAGCGATCAAAAATAAAAAACTATCTCTTAACTAGAGAATCATGTAAAATGGATTAGTAAGTGTAAAACAGAATGAAGTAAAGAGAGGGCTAATATGTTCGTATATTATATCTTAGCAGCCATCATAGTGGCCGCTGATCAGTTCACTAAACTTTTAACCGTGCAGAATATTGACTTATATGAAATAGTAGAAGTTATTCCAAACGTTTTATCTTGGATGTACATTCAAAACACCGGTGCAGCTTGGAGCATTTTAGAAGGACAGATGTGGTTCTTTTACCTTGTAACTATTGTAGTAGTAAGTGTAGTCATCTATTACTTGCAAAAATATGGCAAACAAAGTCGCTTGTTTTCAACCGCGTTAGCACTTATTCTAGCTGGTTCATTAGGGAATTTTATTGATCGCATTCGGTTTGAATATGTTATTGATATGGTTCGTTTAGAATTTATTGATTTTCCGATTTTTAATATAGCTGATATGTCTTTAAGTATTGGGGTTTTCCTAATGATTATTTTTGTTTTCATAGACGAAAGAAATGAAAAAAAGAAACACTAAACCATTCCTAGATTGTAAAGAGAAGGTTTAAAAAAAGGAGATCGAGCATGTTACAAGAACATAATTTTATTATCAAAGAAGAAACAGGTCGCTTAGACAAAGTGTTGACTGAATTGCTGCCAAAGATCACCCGTTCACATATCCAACAATGGATCAAAGAAGGAAATGTATTGATAAATGGGGAACAATTAAAACCCAATTACAAAGTACAAGCAGGAGATGCAATTTCGGTTATTGAACCAGAGCTTGTCTCTTTAGAAGTGCTTGCAGAAAACATTCCTATCGAGATCGTTTATCAAGATGAAGATGTCGTAGTGGTGAATAAAGCACAAGGAATGGTCGTTCATCCTTCTGCTGGTCATCAAACAGGAACTTTAGTGCATGCGTTGATGTATCACATCAATGATTTGTCTGGCATCAATGGGACCATTCGTCCAGGAATCGTTCATCGAATCGATAAAGATACTTCAGGTTTGTTGATGGTTGCTAAAAATGATGTAGCTCATGAAAAATTAGCCGCTCAATTAAAAGATAAAACCTCTGTGAGAGAGTATATAGCACTCGTTCATGGTGTGATCCCTCATGAAAAAGGGACGATCGATGCTCCGCTTGGGCGCTCAAAAATAGACCGCAAAAAACAAGATATCATCGATGGTGGAAGAGAAGCTGTGACACATTTTACCGTTCTTGAACGGTTTAAAGATTTCACTTTGGTTTCATTGAAACTAGAAACTGGCAGAACCCACCAAATCAGAGTCCATATGAAATACATTGGTTATCCTCTAGCTGGAGATCCAATTTATGGCCCTAGAAAAACCTTAGAAGGCAAAGGACAATTTTTACATGCCCAAGTACTAGGATTCAAACATCCGACTACTGATGAATTTTTAACTTTTGAAGCGCCATTGCCACAGTTGTTTGAAGATACTTTAACAAAACTAAGAGATGAATAACTTTTTTGATTGACTTTTTAAAAGACGCTCTGTATAGTCAACAGTGACAGAAATATAAAATATCCTTTAATCCTAGTCCTGTGAGACTAAGAAGGAGCATAGTAAGAAAAGGTGACCGTGCCTTCTCTTATATTACTCAACAGTAATATGCCCTCTTCGACCATTAAAGGTTAAGAGGGCATTTTTTATTGGCGGGTCCTATTAAAGCGATATTAAAAAATGGAGGGGAAAACATGTCGATCAAATCAGAAGTAGAAGTAGTTGATCAAGCTGCTGTGAAACGAGCTTTGACGCGTATCACCTATGAGATCATTGAAAGAAACAAAGGAATAGAGGACCTGATTTTAGTTGGCATCAAAACACGCGGTATTTATCTTGCGCGAAGAATTGCTGAGCGGATGAAACAATTAGAAGGTGTGGATATTCCAGTCGGTGAATTAGATATCTCACTTTATCGAGATGATGTCCATTCAATTGATTCTGCTAATGAACCTCGCATAAATGGATCGAATATTCCCGTACCTATTGAAGGCAAACAAGTGATTTTAATTGATGATGTCTTGTATACAGGCAGAACGATTCGCGCAGCGCTTGATGCCTTAATGGATCTAGGTCGCCCAAGTAAAATTTCTGTAGCAGTACTTGTTGATAGAGGACACAGAGAATTGCCGATTCGTGCGGATTTCGTAGGTAAAAATATTCCGACATCCTTGGGAGAACAAATCAAAGTCGGGGTCGAAGAACTTGACGGAGAAGATCATGTTCTGATTCAAAAACTAACTAACTAACTAACTAAATAAAAATCAAGTGAAACTTTAAATTAGCCCTGTGAGACTAATAAGGTCATTGTGATAATACCACCCGGATCTTGTGCTGGAAATGCAAAGCCAGCTGCGGGGGGATTATTCTAGAACCTAAAGTTCTCAATAAACTTTAGGTTCTTTTTTTATACTGTTTGACTACTCTCACAAATAAAAACAGACCAGGAGGAAGAAGACAATGGAAAAAATTTATGCATCGATGGCTTTAGACCATTTTATTTCTGTAGAAGCTTTAACAAATGAAGAGGTCCTTACTTTAATTAAACGGGCATCACAATTAAAAAAAGGGATCCTTCCAACGCAGATAAAGGAGCCTCTTTATGCCGTGAATTTGTTCTTTGAAAACAGTACACGTACGCATAAAAGTTTTGAAATGGCTGAAAAAAAATTAGGCATTGAAATCATTGACTTTGAACCTTCCACAAGCAGTATCAAAAAAGGTGAGAGCCTTTATGACACCGTTTTGACCATGTCAGCGCTAGGAACGGACATTGCTGTCATTCGTGACAGTAAAGAAGCTTTTTATACGGAATTGATCGAAAGTTCTTCCATTAAATGTGCCATCATCAACGGAGGCGATGGAACAGGTCAGCACCCAAGTCAATGTTTACTAGATTTAATGACGATCTATGAAGAATATGGCCATTTTGACGGCTTAAAAATAGCAATCGTCGGTGACTTGAAGCATTCAAGAGTCGCTAAGTCAAATATGACTATGCTTAAGCGGCTTGGAGCAGAGGTGTTCTTTTCAGGTCCTGATCAATGGATAGACGGATCATTTAGCGAGTATGGCAACTATTTAGCCATCGATGATTTGGTTTCTGAAGTAGATGTTGTGATGCTGTTACGTGTGCAACACGAACGTCATGAAACACACGAAACGGTCAGTATTGAAACTTACTTGGATAATTACGGCCTTAATGAAACACGTGAAAAGAAAATGAAGCCTGCAGCAATCATTATGCATCCTGCACCAGTCAATCGTGATGTGGAATTGGAAAGCTCGCTCGTCGAGTGTGATCGATCAAGAATCGTGACTCAAATGTCGAATGGCGTATATGCAAGGATGGCTATTTTAGAAGCGATCATAGCCGGAAGAAACAAAGTTGACAAACAAGCTGATGATATTTTCACCTCAGGAGATGAATAGATGACGATCTGGATAAAAAATGCCATTATGTTGAATCAAAAAGAAGAATACAGGCCAATCGAACTTTTGATCAAACAAGAAACGATTCAAGCCATTGGAGAAGATCTCACCGCGCTAAGTTCAGCCACAGATGAAATTATTGATGCTCACGGAGCATTAGTTGCACCAGGTTTGATCGATGTCCATGTCCACTTAAGAGAACCGGGTTTTTCTTATAAGGAAACCATCAAGACAGGAACGATGGCAGCTGCGCGCGGCGGATTCACAACCATTTGTGCCATGCCAAATGTACGACCAGAACCGGATACAGCTGAAAAAATGGCCGCATTACAAGTGAAAATAGCACAAGATGCTGTTGTAAAAGTTAAACAGTATGCACCACTTACAATGGGCTTACACAGTGACACTTTGACCAACCAAACCGATTTATTAGCAGCTGGAGCCTTTGCCTTCACAAATGATGGTGTAGGGGTTCAAACAGCTGGTACGATGTATCTAGCGATGAAAGAAGCAGCTGCAAACCAGACTGTGGTCGTGGCACATACAGAAGACGATTCGTTATTATTCGGTGGTGTGATGCACGAAGGGATACGTAACAAGGAATTGGGACTGCCAGGGATACTCAGTGCAACCGAAGCGAGTCAGATCGCACGGGACGTTTTGCTGAGTGAGGCAACCGGAGCTCATTATCATGTTTGCCATGTTTCGACAAAAGAAAGCGTACGGGTCATTCGTGAGGCAAAGTGTGCGGGTATAAACGTAACCGCTGAAGTGACTCCTCATCATTTATTATTAACAGAAAACGATATTCCGGCTGACTCGAGCATCTATAAAATGAATCCTCCATTGAGAGGGAAAGAAGATCGGCAAGCCTTGATCGATGGGTTAGTGGACGGTACGATCGATCTGATCGCAACAGACCATGCTCCACATAGTAAAGCAGAAAAAACAGGTGGGATGTTGGGCTCGCCTTTTGGAATCGTGGGCAGTGAAACAGCTTTTTCCCTGTTGTACACTCATTTAGTTGGACCAGGGCTCGCAACACTTGCCCAACTTATTGACTGGATGACGTATAAACCGGCAAAAGTATTTGGTTTAGAAGGTGGAACGATCGAGGTTGGTCAAAAAGCTGATTTAGCCTTCTTTGATCTAACGACTCCAAAAAAGATCCTAGCCGAAGAATTTCTTTCCTTAGCAACGAATACACCGTTTATCGGATGGGAAGTCAAAGGGACAACAACCATGACACTGGTCGATGGAATAGTCGTCTATAAGGAGGGATCGATAAGATGAAACGATTATTATTGCTTGAAGACGGAAGTATCTTCAAAGGAAGAGGTTTTGGCTCAACAAATGACGCTTTTGGAGAAGTCGTTTTCTCAACAGGGATGACAGGTTACCAAGAATCGATTACCGACCAGTCATATAATGGCCAAATGTTGGTCTTTACTTATCCCTTGATTGGGAATACCGGGATCAACCGAGAAGATTACGAATCGATCGATCCAACAATGAAAGCCGTGATCGTAAAAGAATTTGCTCGCGTCCCCTCTCATTGGAGAAGCCAAATGAGTTTAGATGAATTCTTGAAAATCAAAAAAATACCTGGAATAGCCGGTATCGATACAAGAAAACTTACACGTCTCATTCGCGAGCAGGGAACGATGCGTGGATTGATCATTGACGCTGAAGATGATATCAAGCATGCTTTCGATCAATTAAAAGCGACTGTTTTCCCTCCGAATCAAGTTGCTCAAGTGTCAACGACTCGTCCATACGTTAGTCCGGGTGAAGGGAAAAACGTGGTCGTTATTGATTTCGGATTAAAACAGAGTATTTTAAAAGAATTAAATAAAAGAGATTGTCATGTGACTGTCCTGCCATACAATACGACCGCCGAAACGATCCTAAGCTTAAATCCAGATGGGGTGCTGTTGACTAATGGTCCAGGAGATCCAACATCACTACCAAATGTCCTTATGGTAATTCAAACTATCCAAGAGAAATTGCCAATATTCGGTATCTGTTTAGGTCATCAATTGATTGCTTTAGCAAATGGAGCCAGTACGTTCAAAATGAAATTTGGGCACCGAGGATTTAACCATCCGGTAAATGAAATCGCAACCGGGAGAATTGATTTCACTTCGCAGAATCATGGATACGCAGTTGACGCCAATTCGATCGATAAAGAAAAATTGTTTGTGACTCATATCGAATTGAATGACGGAACAGTAGAAGGTGTCAAGCACCGTCATCATCCCGTGTTCAGTGTTCAATATCATCCGGACGCTGCACCGGGACCACACGATGCCGCTCACCTGTTTGATCAGTTTATGGAGTCAATGGATGCTTGGAAGGAGATAAAAAAGAATGCCTAAACGGACAGATCTAACAAAAATCATGGTCATCGGTTCAGGGCCAATCGTCATTGGCCAAGCAGCTGAATTCGATTACGCGGGTACTCAAGCGTGTCTGGCCTTAAGAGAAGAAGGTTACGAAGTCGTATTGGTCAACTCCAATCCCGCTACGATCATGACGGATAAAGAAATTGCAGATAAAGTTTACATCGAACCGATCACCTTAGAGTTTGTCTCTCGTATCTTGCGAAAGGAACGTCCAGATGCTATCGTTCCGACCCTAGGCGGACAAACGGGACTTAACATGGCTATGGAATTAGCTAATTCTGGGATCCTTGAGGAATTAGGTATTGAATTGCTTGGAACCAAATTAAGCGCGATCGACCAAGCAGAAGACAGAGATTTATTCCGTAAATTGATGCATGAGTTAAACGAACCCGTACCAGAAAGTGATATTGTCCATACAGTTGCAGCCGCTTTGTTATTTGCTGAAAAAGTCGGCTTTCCAGTCATCGTCCGTCCAGCCTTTACACTAGGCGGGACAGGTGGCGGGATCTGTGATAATGAGGAAGAGTTGAAAGAGACCGTTACGAATGGATTAAAATTATCGCCCGTTAGTCAGTGTTTAGTCGAAATCAGCATAGCCGGGTATAAAGAAATCGAGTACGAAGTGATGCGAGATAAAAAGGATAATGCAATCGTTGTCTGTAACATGGAAAATTTCGATCCAGTTGGGATCCATACCGGAGATTCAATCGTTTTTGCTCCCACACAAACTTTAACGGACAGAGAGCATCAAATGCTGCGTGATGCATCTTTAAAAATTATTCGCGCTTTAGAGATCGAAGGAGGATGCAATGTTCAATTAGCCCTTGACCCAGCTAGTTCAAATTATTACATCATTGAAGTGAATCCGCGTGTCAGTCGCTCTTCAGCTTTAGCAAGCAAAGCAACGGGTTACCCAATCGCTAAATTAGCCGCAAAAATCGCAGTCGGCTTAACGCTCGATGAGATGAAGAACCCAGTGACCGGGACAACGTATGCTGAGTTTGAACCAGCGCTCGATTATGTCGTCGCGAAAATCCCCCGCTGGCCTTTTGATAAATTTGAAAACGGTGACCGTCGACTTGGGACGCAGATGAAAGCTACGGGTGAAGTTATGGCGATTGGTCGGACACTGGAAGAAGCCTTATTAAAAGCGGTACGTTCGCTAGAAATAGGGGCATCTCATGTCTTAATAGAGGAAGCTTCCCAAGCTGAAGATGGAGCACTGATCGGAAAAATGATCAATGCCGAAGATGATCGCTTATTCTACTTAGTAGAAGGTATAAGGCGTGGCTATCCGATCGAAGACTTAGCAAACTTAACAAAAATCGATTTATTTTTCTTAGATAAGTTACTGCATATCGTGGAATTAGAAGAGGAACTGAAGCAAAGTGTTAAAGATATTGATGCCTTAGCTACCGCCAAAGAATATGGCTTCTCAGATAAAGCAATCGCTCAGTTATGGGATACCACTGAACGAGCCGTATCAGAATTGCGTTATAAGAATGATATTGTTCCAGTCTACAAGACAGTCGATACGTGTGCAGCAGAGTTTGAGTCCAACACGCCTTATTTTTATAGTACGTATGAAGAAGAGAATGAGAGCATTGTGTCAGCTAAGCAATCGGTTTTAGTTTTAGGATCCGGTCCCATACGAATCGGACAAGGGGTAGAATTTGATTACGCCACGGTCCACTCGGTTAAAGCCATTCAACAAGCAGGCTATGAAGCGATCATCATGAACAGCAATCCAGAAACCGTTTCGACTGACTTTTCTATTTCAGATAAATTGTATTTTGAACCTTTGACTTTAGAAGACGTGATGCATGTCATTCGGCTGGAGCAGCCAATTGGGGTGATCGTTCAATTTGGAGGGCAAACAGCTATCAACTTAGCAGAACCGTTAACGGAAATGGGTGTTACCCTATTAGGGACCCGTGTAGAAGATTTGGATCGAGCTGAAAACCGGGATCTATTCGAACAAGCTTTGAATGAACTTCAAGTTCCTCAACCCTTAGGAGCGACAGCGACAACTGCAAAAGAAGCTGTAGCTATTGCAGATCGAATCAGCTACCCCGTTTTAGTTCGTCCAAGTTATGTTTTAGGCGGGCGCGGGATGCAGATCGTAGACACACAACCGGATTTAGAAAATTATATGCGAAATGCGGTCAAAGCTTCACCTGAACACCCGGTCTTGATCGACCGGTATTTAGTCGGAAAAGAAGTTGAATTGGATGCAATCTGTGATGGTGAATCAGTCCTTATTCCGGGCATTATGGAGCACATTGAACGCTCGGGTGTCCATTCAGGAGATTCGATGGCCGTTTATCCGCCTCAATCCTTATCCAAAGAAATCCAAAATACGATCGTCGACTACACTACTCGCTTAGCTCTTGGCCTGAATTGTTTGGGCATGATGAATGTTCAGTTTGTGATCCATGACAACACCGTCTATGTTATCGAGGTTAACCCTCGTGCCAGTCGTACAGTTCCCTTTTTAAGTAAAGTGACCGGGATCCCAATGGCTCAAGTAGCAACTAAAGTGATCTTAGGCCAATCTTTAAAAGAACAAGGATATACCAACGGCTTGTATAAAGAGTCTGAACTCATTCATGTGAAAGCTCCTGTATTCTCCTTTACTAAATTGAACAAGGTAGACGCTTTATTAGGCCCTGAAATGAAATCAACAGGAGAAGTCATGGGAAGCGATACAACACTGGAGAAAGCTCTTTACAAAGCTTTTGAAGGAAGTTACATGCATTTGCAAGATCACGGAACGGTATTGTTTACGATCTCTGATGAAGACAAAGAAGAATCGCTAGCTTTAGCCAAACGCTTTTATAACATTGGCTACACGATCGTTACGACTGAGGGGACCGGACAGTACTTTGCAAAGAATCAGCTGCAGGTAAAAATAGCAGCGAAAATCCATCAAGAAGTTGATGAAACGGTATTGGATCTTATTCAAGGGAATGGTATTCAACTAGTTATCAATACGCTGACGACCGGAATGGGCGTAATAAATGATGGCAAAGTGATACGAAAAGCAGCTATTGAGCAAGGCATACCTTTACTGACGTCACTTGATACGGTCGCAGCTATTCTGAACGTGCTTGAATCGCGTAACCTCATGATAAGTCCGTTATAGCATGCGAAAAAGGTGCAAGAATCGATTTGATTAAAAGAAAACTAAATGGAGGTCAACAAATGAATCGTTTAGCAGTAAAACTACCAGGACTAGCTTTAAAAAATCCCATTATGCCTGCCAGTGGAACATTTGGCTTTGGTGAACTTCATCTGGACAAGTATGACTACGATCTATTAGGGGCCATCATCATTAAATCAACGACTATTGATGCACGAGCAGGAAATGCGAATCCACGCTACCATCATTTAGAAACGGGAGTTTTGAATGCGGTAGGCTTGAAAAATCCAGGTGTTGACGTGATCGTAGCCGAAAAGCTGCCTGCATTAGCTCGATTCAATACACCAGTGATCGCGAGCGTAGCCGGAACAACAATTGAGGATTACTGTGAAGTCACAAAAAAATTGTGCCGATCTTCAGTAGTCCGTGCACTTGAAATCAATGTTTCTTGTCCAAATGTGAAAGAAGGTGGGTTAACTTTTGGTTCCAGCCCTGAATCGGTTTATGAAATCACTAAAGCAGTAAAAGCGGTCGCGACGGTTCCAATTTATATTAAGTTGACCCCAAATGTAACCAACATAGTAGAAATAGCTCAGGCTGCTGAAAAAGGCGGAGCAGATGGGATCAGTATGATCAATACTGTAGTAGGAATGAGTATTGATTTAGCGACCAAAAAACCGATCTTAGCGAATAAGACAGGCGGACTTTCTGGTGCGGCAATCAAACCAATTGCTATCCGAATGGTTTATCAAGTCTCACGGGCAGTTTCAATTCCCATCATTGGAATGGGCGGACTTTCAACTGTTGACGATGTGCTCGAAATGCTGATGGCTGGAGCCAGTGCAGTCGCGATCGGTACCGCGAATTATGCTAATCCACTGATTTGCAAAGAATTGATCGAAGCATTACCTAAACGAATGGATGAATTAGGCATCGAATCCATTGAGTCGTTGATAGAAGAAGTAAAGGCAGGTCAAAAAGATGACAAATAGACCCATTATTGCGTTAGATTTCGCAACGTTGCCTCAAGTAAAGCAGTTTTTAGCTCAGTTTAATGATGAATCGCTATTTGTTAAAGTAGGTATGGAATTGTTTTATCAAAATGGGCCAGAGATCGTAACAACACTTAAACAATTAGGTCATGATGTTTTTTTAGATTTAAAACTGCATGATATTCCAAATACGGTCCAACGTTCACTGAAAGGAATAGCTGCACTTGAGGTCGACATGATCACTGTTCATGCTGCGGGTGGACGAGAAATGATGGAAGCCGCGATGGAAGGCATCATTTCAGGGACATCGATTGGCAGAAAACGGCCTAAAGTGATCGCGGTCACGCAATTGACTTCGACCACACAAGAAACCATGCAACACGAACAGCTGATTCCAGTTTCTTTACTGGAGAGCGTGATCCATTATGCAAAACTAACGCAGTCAGCAGGTTTAGACGGTGTCGTTTGTTCTGCTTTAGAAGCACGTCAAATAAAAGAAAATACAGCAAAAGATTTTTTATGTGTTACTCCGGGAATACGTCTAGAAGGAATGGCTGTTGGAGATCAAAAACGAATCGCTACACCTTTTACAGCTAGAAAAGAAGGAGCTTCATACATTGTTGTCGGTCGGCCTATCATACAAGCTGAGGAACCTGTTGCTGCTTATTATGCTATCAAAGAGCAGTGGAATGGAGTGGATAAGAAAAATGAGCAATGAAAAAAGAATTGCTGAAAAATTATTAGCGATAGAAGCTGTAAGTTTAAACCCAACAGACCCGTTTACATGGGCCAGCGGAATGAAAAGTCCGATTTATTGTGATAATCGGATCACCATGAGTTACCCCGCAGTTCGCCGAGACATTGCAAAAAGCTTAGCAGAATTGATCAAAAAGCATTACCCAGAAGTAGAAGTCATTGCGGGCACAGCGACGGCCGGTATTCCTCATGCTGCATGGGTAGCGGAATTGCTGGACTTACCGATGGTTTACATCCGAAGTAAAGCGAAAGATCACGGCAAAGGAAATCAAATCGAAGGGCGGATAACGCATGATCAGAAAATGGTCGTGATCGAGGATTTGATTTCCACCGGTGGAAGTGTCATCGAAGCAGTGCAAGCAGCCTCCAATGAAGGTGCTCAAGTCTTAGGGGTCGCAGCAATCTTTACTTATGAGTTGCCACAAGGAATAGCAAATTTCTCGAAAAACAAGATCCAATTAAATACATTGACGAATTATTCTGCTTTGATTGAAGGAGCATTAGAAAAAGGGCTGATTGATGCATCCGAAATCGCTCTTTTAAAAGAGTGGAAAAAAGATCCAATCAATTGGCTAAATAAATAAAAAGGCTGAATAATTTTTGGCGTGGATAAATAAATGAAAGAAATGACTCACCTAAAATTTATAGAGGAATAGGGTTGCTTGTAGCCGTGTATTGGATTCAATGAGAATTACAAAACGTTGGCGCTTTAGCGCGATTACGGTTTGTTTGAAGCTTGAAATGAAGCACTGTGGGCATAATGCCCAAGTATATCATGTTTGTAAGCTACTAAAGTAGCAACAACCATGACAACCACAGGCTTATAGACGGTGCCACGGCTCCACAAGCAAACCTGTATATTCCAGAATAAATTTTATTTTGAGTATCCACACCAGTTGACGAAGAGCCCATAAAAAAAGTAACGCACACCTTATTTAACAGGTATGCGTTACTTTTAGTTCTTACTCTTTCAAGCGGTTGACCAAATCTTTATCCGGTGTTACGAATAAGGTGCGTTGTCCCTCATAGATGACGAAACCTGGTTTTGCACCATTTGGTTTTTTTATTTTTTTCACTTCAACATAATCTACTGGAACGGATGCAGATAACTGTGATTTTGAGAAGTAAGCAGCAATATTAGCAGCTTCTAAAAGCGTTTCTTCACTAGGATCAGCAGATTGAATGATAACATGTGACCCTGGAATATTCTTTGTGTGCAGCCAAATATCTGATTTCCGTGCTGTCTTAAGGGTCAATTGATCATTTTGCAGATTATTTTTCCCAACTAAAATCGTTGTCCCATCTGAAGAGCGGTACTGATCTGGCTTACTTAATTTAGCTTGTTTTTGTTTTTTCTTAGTCTTCTTTTTCTTCATGTATCCTTGTTGGATCAATTCTTCCTTAATATCCGCAATATCTTTTGGAGTAGCTAATTCCACTTGGGTCGAAACGGATTCTAGGTAATCGATTTCTTCTTGAGTTAATCGCATTTGTTCGTTTACAAACGCGATTGCATTTTTTAATTTTTGATATTTCGAAAAATATTTTTGTGCATTTTGAGAAGGTGTTTTTCTTGGATCAAGAGGAATAGTCATTGGTTTTTCTTCATCATAAAAATTTGTTAAGGAAACTTCTTTTTGTCCTTTAGTCATTTTATAAAGATAAGCCGTCAACAATTCGCCTCGTACTCGGTAATCATCGGCTAGTTCGGTTTCGTTTAACGTATTTTGCAATTTTTTCATCTTTTTCTTATTGCGTTGAAGTTCAGTTTGGATCAAATGGATCAGATCTGAGCCTTGTTGCTTAACGCGGTCTCTATCTGCTTTACTTTCATAGTACTTATCTAATAATTCACTCAAAGTAGTGTAACCCACATGTTCTCCTTCAATACTTAAATAAGGAAGGGGAGTGAAAAATTCTTTTTTAGGACCGATTGTCAACGTCGGTGAGATATTTCCTTTACGAATATTAGTCATAAACGAATCAAATAAAATCGGTAAATTTTGAATATTATTTTCACTGCGGTGCAATAGTTCTTTAGCCGTATCAGCACCGATCCCTTGATAGACATGCTGCAATCTTTTTTCATACGGTAAATCTTGATCTTCAAAAGAAGTCATCAATTCCGTGAGTTCAGAGCTGCTTGTTTCAAAAGGATTCAATTTATCTTGGTGAGGTGGAGATTGATAGGTAGCACCGGGCATAATAAACCGATACGAGTTTTGGCTAGTCGGTACATGTTTGATCGTGTCTAAAATACGTTGTGTATCTTGTTCGATAAGTAAAATATTACTATGACGGCCCATCAACTCTACGATCATGATAACATTTTGGACATCCCCGATTTCATCTCGGCTTTTAAATCTAAAATGGATGATACGATCATTTCCGACTTGTTGGATATCTTCTAAGATGGCTCCTTCAAGATGTTTTCGCATGATCATACAAAAATTTGGCGGCGAACTTGGATTTTCATATGGAATTTCGGTCAATTGAATACGTGCATAACTTGGATGAGCAGATAATAGCAGCTTATGATTTTTGCCATTTGCCCTCATAACAATAATTATTTCATTCGGGTAAGGCTGATGGATTTTTGATACTCGTCCATTTTTTAGTGCGTTGCTTAATTCATTTACCATCGCATGGGTAAAAATACCATCAAATGACATATATTCCCCTTCTTTCATGATCAATTATTTTAATCGATCCTATCTGACTAATAGAATTAGTTACTCCTATTAGTGCTGTATTTTTAATTATACCACTTTTTGTAAGAAAATTGTTATTAGAAAATCAGAGTGAAATAGTTGCAGCCTTATTGCTAAAAAAGTTATAATAAATTCTTGGAAACTTTAGGAGGGGAATTAAATGGAATGGAATTATCAAGGGGATAGAGGACCGGAAAATTGGAACACGATTTGTTCAGCTTTTCATCAAGCAGAATCAGAAAGTTTACAATCACCGATCGCATTAGATGATGATCAAATAACGGCAACGATCTCACAGCAATCGCTGATATTTGACTACAATAAAACGTTGTTTGAATCATCTTTTTTTAATCACACCGTACATTTATCGCCAAAAACAAATGAGAAACTGAATACCGTTATATTTGATCACAAAAGATATTTTTTAGAAGATCTGCATTTTCATTTACCGAGCGAGCATGAGATCAATCATGAATCCTTTCCTTTAGAATTTCATCTTGTCCATCGTTCTGTAAAAAATGAGCTTCTTGTTGTAGGCGTCACAGTACTGCCTTCTGAACGGCCAATGAATACGGTATTTGCTGCCGTAGATGAAAGAGCTCTGCATCCGCGTGTAGCAGGAAGAGGACTGACTGTTCCGATTGAATTAACAAGGCTTTTGCCGGAAAATAAACAATTCTATCATTACACAGGCTCATTGACTACACCTCCGACTTTAGGACCAGTCGAGTGGATCGTATTCAGCCAGCAAACATTTATGCGTCAAGGTTTGCTTCAAGCCTTTAAAAAGACTGTCGGCAAAACAAATAGACCTTTGCAACTTATAATGAATAGACCTATTTACTTATCAAACAACTAAATTATAATTAAATTCTCATTTAAAGCTTGACACACAAACGAACAACTAGTAAGATCACTGTAATAGAAAAATAACAAAGGAGTTCTTATGATGCTAATTAACTTTTCTTATAATGTACAATTGAATAGCAGTTGGCAAAGCCAAGATAGATAGGTTGATCCATGAGAACGCTCATAGATGCAACCTTCAGTATACTGAATGTCTGTATCTATGTTGGTTTATTTGAAGACAAAATAGACTTCTGATCCACATAGAGAGAATATTTGATTCTATTTCTATGTGGATTTTGTTTTGCAAAAAACAGCTCCCACGTATCTTTTGTGGCAGCTGTTTTTTTATTGATCTAATTTAAGAGGTGTGGGAAATGGAAAAGAAGCGATGGCGATTTTATTGAAAAAATCTAACAAAAATCAATAATTACTGGGGGATAAAAAGAAATGAAAAAAATGATTGGGTTCATTATTGGTTTGACGGCAATTTTAACGGTTGCATTTTTTACTTCTTCAAATGAAATAGAAACGATGAAAAAAGCTAAACCAATGGTTGGCATTTTACAACTCACTAGTCATCCAGCGTTAGATCTTATTTATCAAGGAACGGTAGATGCATTAAATGACGCTGGATATATTGACGGAGAAACAATGACGTTAGATTTTCAAAATGCTCAAGGAGATCAAAGTAATCTAAACTCGATGAGTACTCGCTTCGTCAGCAGAGGGGCAGCCGTTATGGTTGGTATTGCTACTCCTTCCGCACAAGCATTGGCTAATAGCTCACAAGAAATACCGATCGTGTTAGGCGCAGTCACTGACCCTGAAGGATCAGGATTAGTTGAAAGTAATGAAGCCCCTGGGGGAAATATAACTGGTGTGAGTGATTTAACACCGATAAAAGAACAATTTTCATTGATCAAAGAGATTCTTCCAGAAGCTCAAACGATTGGTATTTTGTATTCATCTAGTGAAGATAATTCAATTGTTCAAGCGGATCAAGCTATTGAGATCGCGAAAGAAATGGGACTGGATATTGAAGTGATGACTATTTCATCTACAAATGATGTTTCACAAGTTGGAGCTACATTAGCTTCACAAGTAGATGCTATCTGGGTACCTACCGATAATACAGTAGCTAGCGCGATGACGACATTGGTTTCTGCTGCTGATTCAAACGGGATACCTATTTTTCCAGCTGTAGATACGATGGTTGAAGAAGGTGGACTAGCTACTGTTGGATTAGATCAATATGAATTAGGTCGGTTAACAGGAGAAATGGTTGCGGCTATTTTAAACGGCGAGTCAGATCCAGCAACGACACCTATTCGTTATTTAGATGAAGGGGAAATCATTATAAATCAAGAGAAAGCCAAACAACTTGGTATTACTATCCCGACACAACTATTAGAACAAGCGAAACAAGCAGAATAAACAAATCAATTAGCAAGAGTGGAGGAAGTCAAATGGATTTAATTGTTACCGCTACAGCACAAGGGTTATTGTGGGGAATGATGGCTTTAGGCATTTTTATTACTTATCGTATTTTAGATTTACCGGACATGACTGCAGAAGGTTCTTTTCCTTTAGGAGCGGCTGTATGTGCTCAACTCATTATTTCAGGGGTTCATCCTTTAACTGCAACAGCTATTGCTTTTGTAATAGGAGCTTTGGCTGGAGCAGTTACTGGATTCCTGATCACAAAAGCACACATTCCAGGTTTATTAGCTGGAATATTGACCATGACCGGACTGTATTCAATAAATTTAAGGGTCATGAGTCGTGCTAATTTAAGTTTACTCGGAGAAGCAAAGTTAACAGATTTTTTCACTCGATTTAACTTGCCAAGCCAATTTGATACCATTTTTATGGGAATCGTGCTTGTGTCTAGTCTGATTGTGTTACTTGTTTTATTCTTTAAAACCGAACTTGGTCAAGCTGTTATCGCTACTGGAGATAATGAAAAAATGGCACGTTCATTAGGGATCTCTACAAATCAAACGAAAATATTAGGTCTGATGCTTTCAAATGGTTTGATTTCTGCTGCGGGCGCTTTGATTGCTCAAGATAATGGTTATGCTGATATCAGTATGGGTATAGGCACGATTGTTATCGGCTTAGCATCAGTTATTATTGGAGAAGTTATTTTTGGAAACTTATCTTTTGTTAATCGCCTTATATGTGTCATCTTAGGAGCCATCATATACCGGTTGATCATCATGTTTGTATTATTAATGGGATTACAACCGAATGACTTGAAACTTATCTCAGCTGTCATTTTAGCGGTATTTCTTGCATTACCTAGTATCCGTACTCGATTTAATTTGAATTTCTTCCAAAAAAAGGAGTTGTTGTAATATGAGTTCTACACCCGTTCTGATTTTAAAAGGAATCACTAAACAATTTAATAAAGGGACCGCCAATCAAAATACGGTCTTAAACCAGTTAAGCTTAGAAGTAGAAAAAGGGGATTTTATTACTATCATTGGAGGTAATGGAGCTGGTAAGTCGACTTTACTGAATAGTATTGCAGGAAATTTTATGATCGATCAAGGAACTATCATGCTTGGAAATAGAGATTTGACTACCTTGAAAGAAGAAAAACGAGCCGGATTTATCGGACGCGTTTTTCAAGATCCAGTAATGGGAACAGCGCCTCGAATGACTGTAGGTGAAAACTTGGCTATTGCTTATCGAAGGGGGAAAAAACGTTCTCTACGAAAAGGGACGACCGATAAAGAACGTGAATATTTCAAAAATAGTTTACTTGAATTAGGCTTAGGATTAGAGGATCGTTTAGACAGCGAAATGGGATTGTTATCTGGTGGACAACGACAAGCTATTGCTCTTTTAATGGCTACTATGAATAAACCAGAACTCTTATTGTTAGATGAGCATACTGCAGCCCTAGATCCTAAAACAGCTAAAATTGTTTTAGAAATCACTCAAAAACGAATCGAACAAGAAGAATTGACTGCTTTAATGATTACTCATAATATGAATGATGCATTAAAATACGGCAATCGATTGATCATGCTAGATGCCGGACAAGTTATTGTAGATATATCTGGCGAGGAGAAAAAGAACTTAACAGTTGCAGATGTATTGGTTCTTTTTCAAACAGCTACGGATGAAGAAAATGGAGCTGGCCAATTACCAGATGAACTTTTATTAAGTCGCTAAATAAGAAGTTTTACAAATCTAAAACCTAGGAGAAATCCTTGGTTTTTTTTGTTTAATAGACATTCCAGGCTAATAGTTGTATAATACATGTATATTGATTGCAATATACAAATATACTGATATAGGAGGGTTTCGATGGATAATCAATCGGAAATGCCAATGCACTCATTGATTCAGCGGTTTAGTGAATTTAATCATCATTTTTCGAAATTAGAAAAACAAATACTTGCTAAATATGGGATCACTAAATCAGGTTTTTCTATCATGTCATTTATTAACGATAAAAAAATAACGCTTAATGAATTGGTAAATGAGTCCGATTTAGATAAATCTACTTTAAGTAGACAAGTTAAGCAATTGGAAAAAAAGGGCTTTTTAACGAAGGAACCTGGAACGGATAAACGGTATATGTATCTTTCTCTAACTCCTGAATCACGACAGCTCATACTCGCTTTTTCATTTGAATTTGAAAAATCCTATAGCTTGATTTTTAAAAGCTGGCCAGCAGATGAAAAACAACTTTTACTTGTACTAATGGGAAGAGTGAACAGGAGTATCCAATCCTTTCAATTAGTGAAGTAGCAAAATTTTACAATTAGGTAAAAAGCACTTACAATCATAGTGAATTAAGTAAACAAAGGAGTTGACTAAATGGATCCCAAAACGCTTAATGATTTATCAAAAGAAGATTTAATAGAGCTTATCATTAGTCAGAGTGAAGAGTTAAAAGAACAAGACATTCAGTTAGAAGCTGAAGTAGAAGAAAATCGATTTATAAAAAGCCTTGGTTTTGTAGATGGTTATAAAAATCATCAGAATTACTTTATTCGTTTCTTTGAAGATGAGAGTGATGGGACAGCTAAAAAAGGCAGTATTTTTTTAGGGATCTTAGAGGATTTTATCAACGATTACGGCAGCGAACCAGTTCATGAGCTAATAGAAGAGTTTACCGAAGAGCATATTTAAGGTGCGCGATATTTGCGCTTCCTACATAGAATTGATAAACTACATTTAGAAATAAACTGAAAATTTTAAGGAGGAATAGCTATGTCATTAGAAAACAAGAAAATTATTGCTTTAGTCAGTGATGATTTTGAAGATTTAGAACTATGGTATCCTGTTTTGCGCTTAAGAGAAGCTGGAGCGACGGTACATCTAGTAGCCGAAAAGAAAGACACTGTTTATCACGGGAAATACGGCGTACCTGTAACTTCTGATTACAGTTTTGAAGAAATCACTAAAGAAGATTATGATGGTATTGTAGTTCCTGGAGGTTGGTCACCTGACAAATTAAGACGCTTCCCTAAGGTTATTGAATTTGTTCAATATTTTGATCAACAGAAGAAGCCAATCGGACAAATCTGTCATGCCGGATGGGTATTGATTTCAGCAGGTATCCTTAACGGTGTAAACGTTACGAGTACTCCCGGGATAAAAGATGATATGACGAATGCAGGTGCAATTTGGCATGATGTTCCGGCTATAACAGACGGGCACATCATTTCCAGCCGCAGACCTCCTGATCTTCCTGAATATATGAAACAATACATCGCTTCATTTAAATAAATGAGTTGCTCATAACAGATTAAAAAGACTAGGAATTGTTCCTAGTCTTTTTTGTGTGCAGAAAAGCTTCATAAACATAGAGGGGATTATGAACAAAATAAGCAATAAAAACAATATTGTTTTTATTTAAAAAGATTTAATAAATAAAAAACCTTGTTAGTACAATGTTTTGATCTTTTTTTTATCAGTAGAATTTTTCAAATCACTCTAGAATCTCACGTTTCATTGCTTCTATTTTTTTTAAAATCTATACTTGCATTTGTGTGAAAGAAAACGATTTTGCGAAGTCTTATGGTTTAGCAGGTAGTAACAATTTCTTTTATCGTTTTCTATCTTAATGACCATAGAAAAGCTTATAACGAGAGGATGGTGCCCTTAATTGATTGAACTAAAAAGTGTTTCCAAAAAATTCAATGGACAACACGGTGTATTAAAGGCTGTAGATGATATTAGTTTATCTATTGAAAAAAATGAATTGTTTGGGGTGATCGGGGAAAGCGGTGCAGGAAAATCAACCTTGTTACGCTTTATCAACGCTTTAGAAAAACCGGATGACGGACAAGTACTAGTTGATGGTGTAGATGTTCAACAATTGACAAAAAAAGAATTGCGACTACATCAAAAAAAGATCAGCATGATTTTCCAACAATTTAATTTGCTTAGCAACAAGACAGTTGAAGAAAATATCCATTTGCCTTTAGAAATGTATGATTACAAACATTTTCTGCCAATGGAAACGGTGTTGGACTTTGTAGTTTTAAAAGATAAGCGGCACAGTTATCCAGCTGAATTATCTGGTGGGCAAAAGCAGCGTGTTGGTATTGCTCGTGCACTGATCACACGTCCAACTATTTTATTGTGTGATGAACCAACTTCAGCTTTAGATCAAAGCACTACAAAAGAAATCGTAGATGTTTTGAAAAAAGCTCATCAACAATTTGGGATGACCGTAGTGATCGTGACTCATGAGTTAGAAGTTATTAAAGAATTATGTACTCGTGCTGCAGTGATAGAAGAGGGAAAACTGATCGATACTATTCAAGTGAAACGTAAAAAGGAACAGAAAGAATTCCAAACGTATCACCAGCGAGCCTTGGAGGTGTTAGGAGATGCCTAATGCTCTAGAAATCTATCTTGAGAGCATCATTGATTATGCTCCAAGTTTGATTGAAAGTCTCTATGAGACGGGGATAATGATGGGTTTTGCAATGGTTGCAGCTATCCTACTTGGGCTGCCATTAGGAACCTTGCTTTTTTTAACAGCCAGAGGAAAGCCGATGGAAAATAAATTTCTGTACCGGACAGCAAATATCTTTGTTAACATCATTCGTTCTTTTCCTTTTTTGTTATTGGTGATAGCTATGCAGCCCGCTATTCGGTACTTTTATGGAAGGGCAACAGGTGATCCAATTGCTGCTTCATTTCCAATGATGCTTATTGCAATTGTCTTATATGCACGTTTTGTTGAGCAGTCGCTGCTTGACGTACCAAAAGGTGTGATAGAAACGGCTCATTCAATGGGAGCGACTATGCCTCAACTGGTATGGAAATTTTTATACGTCGAAGCGAGAAGTTCATTACTGATTGGATTTACAACGGCTTTTGTCAGTTTCATTTCCTATTCAACAATTATGGGAGTGATCGGTGGTGGAGGGATTGGCGATTTTGCGATTCGCTATGGTTATCAGCGGTATGAAACAGCCATTATGTATACAGCAATTGTTATTATTATTATTTTTGTAGTCCTTATGCAGTGGTTAGGACTACAAATCGCTCGGAAACTAGATAAACGATAATAAATTTTATATTTTAAAGGAGAGAGTTAGTTATGTTGAAAAAAGGATTGGTTTTAAGTAGTTTAGCATTGCTGCTAGCAGCATGTGGTACAGGAAATTCAGATTCAGACAGTTCAGGTGAAGTCGCTACAAGTGAAGGATCAACCGAGCAAGAAGAAATTGTGATCAAAGTTGCTTCACATTTGCCGCCGATGACAGATATCGTTGAGATTGCTGGAGATGTTATTGAAGAACCGTATAAAGTAGAGTTGGTAGAAGTATCGGATAATATCCAATACAATGAGGCGTTGTTGAATGATGAAGTAGATGCCAATTTTGCTCAGCATGAACCCTTCATGGAAAAATTCAACGAAGAACGTGATGGTAATTTAGTGGCACTTCAAACTATTTATAACCCGGTTGTTGGGTTTTATTCACCCGTTTATGACTCAATCGATGAAATTGAAGATGGTTCAGAAGTAGCTCTTCCAAGTGACTCTACTAATGAAGCGCGTGCTTTAGCAATACTAGAGCATTATGAATTACTTACGTTAGACCCTGAAGTGAACAAATATGAAGTAACTGTAGAAAATGTAACAGAAAATCCACATGATTTTACTTTTACGCACATCGACCTATTGAATTTGACAAGTGCTTATGAAGACGGAGTAGAATTAGTTTTTAACTATCCTACCTACATTGAAAGTATCGGATTGACAACAGAAGACGCATTGCTATTAGAAGACGAAGAAGATCTTACTTTTGCTTTGCAATTGATCGCACGCGAAGATAACCAAAAATCAGCTGAGATCCAGGCCCTACTTAAAGCTTTTACTTCACAAGAAGTACATGACTATCTAAATGAACTGTCAGAAAAGGGCCACTTAGAGCCAGCTTTTGACCCTGGTGAGTAAATTTTAGGATAGCGTACCTGACAATGTTGAAGTAATAAAATAAATAGAAAATTCTTAAGGTTGAACTTCAAAATTTTGAGTGAAATCTAATTTTTGAAGTTCAAAGCCTTGAGTCTTTTTCTTTTTTTATGGCTAAACAAGTTGGAGTATGGATCGACTATTTTATTGGACTGATAAAAAACAGATATGATTCCAAAAATTGATAGGATATTCAATACTTAAAGGTACTAAAAAGCAAAGAAATTTATAATGATATTCTTAACCTGAATAATTCATACTTTTTCTAAAACGCTCTGGAAAAGCTGTTATAACGCTAGTTTGAGTTAATTTTCTCAGCACCCTTTGGGTGTGCAAAAAGAACCCCAATCTGCTATGGTTAAAGCGACTAAACATAACCAAAGAAAGGGGTTCTCTCTATGGCAACTTTACATGAAAATCGTTTGCTTTTCAATTCAAACATTACGGTATCTCACTCTGGGGGTAATTTATCCTCAGATTCCGGATTGATATTAGTTAAGGAATTCATGCACACCATTAATTTCTCTAACATTTTGAAACAAACCCTCACTATTAACGATGATCGACTTTACTATAACCATGCTAATCATTCAATTATTGAACAAATCCTTTTTCAATTGATTGCTGGATATCAAACGGATTCTTCGGCTGACGTTTTATCAAAAGATCCCATTTTCCAGAGTCTATTAGCTAAAGAGCAACTCGCTTCACAACCGTCTATTTCTCGTTTATGGGATCGGTTAAGTCAAGAAAACATTTCCCAATTACAAGAAGTCAATCAAATCCTGATTGATAAAGTACGTACTGCTCGTAATACAACTGAAATGATTTTTGATCTAGACTCAACACATTCGGATACCTTTGGCAATCAGGAGAAGTCGAATTATAATGCCCATTACCAAACGAATGGCTATCATCCACTTGTTGCCTTTGAAGGTCTGACTGGCGACTTTTTGAAAGCAGAACTTCGTTCTGGTAATGTGTACACATCCAATGGTGTTGCAGATTTTGTCCGACCACTTTTTGACCATTACCAAGAAACCGTACCTGTAAGTTCTATTCTAGTGCGTGCAGATAGTGGTTTTGCAACTCCTGAATTATATGAACTGTGTGAAAAACGTCAAAATTTTTATATTGTTCGATTGAAATCGAATCGCAACTTAGGAAAAATCGCTGAGCAATTTGTATCTATAAATGACCAGCAGGATTGGGATAAAAAAGAAGTTCACTACGCTTCTACACTCTATCAAGCTAAGAGCTGGACACATCCACGAAGAATTTGTATTAAATCTACGCGCGAAGCAACCGAATTGATTGCTCGACATGAATTTATCATAACCAATTTATCAGAGAACCTTTCTGCAGAAGCGGTCTTTCAAACCTATTCTAAAAGAGGCACCATGGAAAATTACATTAAAGAGGCCAAAAATGGATTTTATTTCGATAAAACCAACAGTCCTCGTTTTTTAGAAAATCATGCACGTATGATGGTGAGTGTACTAGCTTACAACATCGTCAATTTTATGCGTACTCTTTGTTTTACGAAAGAAACCAAAGGTTTTCAAGTTTCAACTATTCGTTTGCTCTTATTTAAAGTAGCGGGTAAACTTGTTCATTCTGGACGAAAAACCTTTTTAAAACTCAGTTCCTATCACGTTTACCATGAACTCTTCCATAAAATCTTGCGGAATATTCAGCATTTCAAATGGCAGTAGCACTCACACCTAATGGAATAGTTTAAAAAAAAAGGCTAATTTCAAGGGGTTAGTATGCCTAAAAATCTTAATTTTCTGACAAAAAAATGAGTGACTTGGAAATTTGAAGTAAAATAAGTAAACCTAACAAACTAATGACCTGAAAGAAGTGAAAAATGCACCAATTATTATTTTTTTTAAAAGTATGAATCATTCAGGCTTAACAAAATAATGTAAAATAACAGTGAATACAAGAGAAGTGCATTTTTTTATAGAAAGAAGGGGTTACGGTGTACCAAAAAAATAGGAGTGCTTATAGAACCGCTATTTTAGGTATTCTTACGGCTATCATTATTATTCAAAATTTCGTTCCATTACTGGGATATATTCCTATCCCTCCTTTAAATCCTACGATCATTCATATTACAGTTATTGTAGTATCTATTACACTTGGAACAAAAGATGGTATGATCATTGGCTCTGTTTGGGGAATAACTCGAATGATAAAGGCTTTTACGATGCCTGCTTCGCCTTTTGATTATTTTTTATGGAGGAATCCAATTATTGCAATCATTCCTCGAATTCTGGTAGGTTTTGTGGCTGGATATGCGTATAACGTGTGTAAAAAAAGATTCTCTAAAGATTCAACAGCGATGATCGTCTCCTCGGTCTTAGCGTCATTAACAAATACAGTTATGGTTTTAGGCTTGATTTATGTAATATATGGTGAAGCTTATGCCTCACTTATAGAAGTTGATTATTCGAATCTTTTAGGAGTATTGGCAACCGTTGTTTTGACAAATGGAGTCGGTGAAGCAATAGCCGCTGCCATTATCGCGCCTATTATCGCACGCTCGTTGAAGAAATTCAGTACCAATAAATAAAAAAAGGTTCTACATCAAATGGTGTGGATGCTTCAAAAAAATTTCTTTTGGAATGGACGGGTTTGCCTGTGGAGAGCCGAGGGAACGCCTGAAGCCTAAAACCAAAAGTTGTCATGGTTGTTGCTGCTTTAGCAGCTTACAAACATGATACCTTGGGCGTTATTTGCCCACAGTGCTTCATTTTAAGCTACAAGCAGCCTTATTCCTCCAGAATTTGGGTAAGTAATGCAACTAGATTGAGTTTATCAACACTAAAAATTATAGATCCTAAAAAAATAAGACCCTTTAGAATAAACTCTTCTAAAGGGTCTTATTTTTATAGCAGTTCTTTTCTTAGTTGTTCAGGTGATTTATCTGACAAGTAGGACATAGGAACATCTAGTACGCTGAAAGCACCGGTTTTTCCTTCTTTTTTAAACTTAACTGCGGCTCTTACATAGGCAACTAAAACAGAAGAGGTGAATTCAGGATTGCTTTCTAAATCAAGTTGAAATTCAGCTTTTTGTTTGCTTCCAGCTCCAGATTCACCGGTACGGATAACAAATCCACCGTGAGGCATCTGTTGATGGTCTTTTTCAAATTGTTCTTCGTCAATAAAATGAACAACGGTCTCGTAAGGTTCAAAGTAATTCGGCATCGTTTTGATCGTTTGTTCAATTTTTGATTGATCTGCTCCTTCATCAGAAACAACGTAACAAATACGTATATGTTTCTCACGTGTAGAAAGGGAAGGGTTCAGTCCTTTACGAACTTTTTCTAAAGCTTGATCTAATGGGACGGTATATTGAACCCCTTTTTTGACACCAGTTATGCGACGAATCGCATCAGAATGACCTTGGCTTAAACCTTTACCCCAGAAAGTATAAGTCTGTCCAACGGGTAGAACGGCTTCAAATAATGCACGGTTGATTGAAAATAAACCTGGATCCCAACCGACAGAAATAATACTGACATTTTGCCCTTCTTTAGCAGAATTATCCATATCTTCAAAATAGGCAGGTATTTTTGCATGATTATCATAACTATCAATAGTTGAAAAATGTTTTGCTAATTCTGGTCCTTGCTGTGGTAAGTCAGTAGCTGACCCACCACATAAAATCAATACATCGATATCATTTTTATAATTTAAAATATCATCGATTTTTATTGCAGGAAGTACGGAATTTACCTCTGCTGGATTCCGTCTCGTAAAGACAGCGATTCCTTCCATATCAGGAAATTGATTGATCGCTAGTTCAACCCCTCTGCCAATATTACCGTAGCCGACTAAGCCTATACGAATTTTTTGATTCATTTTTTTTGACTCCAATCTGTATTTGAAATTATATCGTTCGCTTTTAGTATAATAGATAATGAAAAATAAACCAATAAGGTGAGTATAAAAAAACAAACATTCGTTCTTTTTCACATCTGTTTATGGTACAATTTAAAAAGTAGAAAAGTTTAAGACGGTGGCTAACTCTTTTAAAATGGGGTGATGCCGATGTTTTTTGTTTGGGCTTTCCCTAGAAAGGAAAACCCATGAGTGTTTATGAAACTCTGATGTTTGCATTAGCTTTTGCAACTCTTGTTTTAAAAATCTCATCAGACAAAAAAAAGTAACCGTCTAAGCTTTAGCGAGTAGGACGATTACTTTTTGTATTATGTTCTATAGTAGCTGCCGTCTTTAACGGTTCTATCCTAAAGAGGGGTATGTTGACGCATATCTCTCTTTTCATTCATATTCTAGCATGTGTAGCGATCTTTTTCAATTAAAAACAATCTTTAAGGGTTGTTTTTTGAACGTAAATAACAGTTAGAAATAAAGTAACTTAAAAACGAAATAGAATGGTAATACTAGCTTAACGTATTTAATCCATTTCAATGGTATACTGAATTAGTAGTTTTTGGAAATACTGAAAACAGCGTAAAAATCACTTGAAAAGATTGGAGAATCAACATGAAGAATTCTAAGGATAATAAAAAGAGTACTCGTTCAAATAAATACGATAAAGAAAGAAAAACGGTAAAAATATTGACGTTTGCAGTAGTGATTGCAGCTTTGATCGTAATCATATTATTGATAATGTCGCTTTTCAGTGGAGGAGATAAGCCACAAGAAAGTACAACTGATAATTCTAGCATGATCATAAAAAATAGTGATGATTCAACCCAAAGTGATGTACAAAGCTCTAAGGATAGTTCTGAAGATAGTTCTGAAAGTAGTTCTGAATCAGTAGAGAGCGAATCAGTAGAATCTGAAAGTAAAGAAAGCGAAAGTAAAGAAAGCGAAAGTAAAGAAAGCGAAGAATCTGAAAGCGAGAAAGCTGAGTCTGTTGAGAAAAAAGAAGTTGAACCGACTGATGAAAATGTAGAAGAAGTTTATACTGAGGATTGGGAACCAGTAGAAACGGAGCAAGAGGGAGAACATAAAACTAATTTCAGCGATGGTTCTCAAGACCGTATCGAAATCAAAAAAGCTGCTGCAGTTGCAACCGATTTGAGTGAAGCAAATATGATCGAATGGTGGGTTGAAAATAGTGGGGAAGGGCAGGTAGTAGCAACTGTCTCAGATAAAGACCAAACTAAAACGTACCGCGTCTACTTAAACTGGGTAGACGGTCAAGGATGGCAGCCAACGAAAGTAGAACAACTAGAAGAAAATGATAAACGATAAGAAATCAAAAAAAGCACCTAACTGTGAATCCATTTGCAGTTAGGTTTTTTGATCGATAACGATTGGTAGATACGTATTCATTTCTTCAAGATAAAGATAATGGTAAAATAAGATATAAAGATACAGAAGACCGCGTTAAACAGTTGGAAAATAAAAGGAGGGTCGCTATGAAAAATTTAGATAAGAATCTTAATATAGTTCAAGATATTTTAAACAAAACTGAAGAAGAACTAAAAAAAATGAATCCCGTCAATGTGCTGGTAATCGGTAAAACAGGAGTGGGAAAGAGTACACTGATCAATAACGTCTTTAGAGAAAATCTAGCTTTAACAGGCATCGGCAGGCCCATAACGAAACATTTAAGACGGATTTCTAAAGATGGAGTCCCAATGGTCTTATATGATACTAGGGGATTGGAATTGAGTCTAGAAGTACAAAATGAAATTAAAAATGAAATTTTTGATACTATTAAAGAAAACAAGAAATTAGGCGTTAAGGAAGAGATCCATATTGCTTATTACTGTATCAATGCCAATTCTTCTCGTATAGAGCCTACAGAACTTGAACTGATCAGTGAATTGAGTGAGAAAGTTCCTGTTGTTATTGTTTTAACTCAGTCTATTGGTGAGCCTGCGACCATGTTTAAAGAGTATATTGAAAATTTGAATTTGCCAATTTATGGTGTTGTATCTATTATGGCTGAAGATTTCAAAGTAACGGAAGACTATTCAGTTTTATCATTTGGCTTAAAAGAATTGCTTGAATTAAGTTTTGAGATCATACCGGAAGAGGCAAAAAAAGCTTTTAATAATGCCCAACAAGTGGATATAGCTCGAAAAGCTAATTCTGCACGCAGTTGGGCGTTAAGATATATTGGAACATCCTTTGGGGTTGGCTTTTTGCCGATACCTTTTTCTGACGCATCCGTTCTGGTACCTATGCAAGTAACTTTATTGGCTCATATTACGGCTATTTTTGGTATCTCGATGGATAAAGCTACTATTGCAAGTCTTGTAGCAGCAATAGGAGGGACTGGGGGAGCAACTTTTGCAGGAAGATACATCGTTTCTAATGTTATAAAATTGATACCTGGTGCTGGTACAGTTGTTGGAGGATTCATTAGTGGTTCAACAGCTGCAGTCATCACAACAGCTCTTTCTATGAGCTATATTGAGGTATTGGCAATTATAGCTGCAGGAGAAAAAGATGGAAAATACCCTGATCTTAAAAATATTGAAATCTTAATGAGAGAAAAATTTCAAGAACGGTTAAAAAAGGGTTCTAAAATCGATAAAAAAATTGATATAACAACTGACTTACCAAAAGAAAACTTAGAATTAGACGATTCAAAAAAAGATTATTTTTTAAGTAAATTTAAAAGGTTAATCAAGCCAAAAAATTCTAAAAATGATTCATAAATACAGTTTGTTCTAAATTAAAAAAATAGCAAAAAATACTAAAAAACCAAAATAATTATTTTGGTTTTTTAATTAGGGCGTGTCTGAAAACTGACTGCCATCCTGATTTTCGGTATAATAAAAGAAAACAGGAGTGATCATGATGAGTATTGAACGTTATGAGCTGACTGATGTGCAGTGGAATCAAATCAAAAATCTGTTTCCCGAATATCACACAGGTAGACCACCTAAAAGCAATCGTATAATGTTCAATGCTGTTTTATGGATTGCTAGAAGCGGTGCTGCTTGGCGAGATCTGCCAAAAGAACGTTACGGATCATGGAAAACGGTCTATAGCCGCTTTTGTTTATGGCGTGATACTGGTTTACTTGAATCCCTTTTTATTACGTTGAATTATGAAGCAGATTACGAAAACTTGAGTATCGATTCAACCGTTGTAACGGCGCATCAGCAGAGTGCCGGTGCAAAAAAAGGGGGCTAAATTCTGTCATCTCGCAACATATCGGTAAAAGCAGTGGTGGGCACACAACAAAAATACATGTCATCGTAGACGGATTAGGAAATCCATTATATTTTCAGCTATCAGGTGGAAATCTCCATGATAGTGTTCTCGCTATTGAAGTTCTTCAACACGTTGAAATACAAGGCAGTAATGTTATTGGCGATCGTGCATACGGTTCTTTAGACATTCGGACTTATGTGACGAATCACGATGCGACTTATACCATTCCACCAAAGAAAAATACAAAAGAACCTTGGACTGTTGATTGGTGGCTATATAAAGAACGTCATTTGGTGGAGTGTTTCTTTAATAAGTTAAAGCATTTCCGTCATATCGCGACACGTTATGATAAACTCGCAACGTCCTACTTAGCCTTTGTATATATAGCAGCTATTTTTCTCTTAACCAAATAGTTTTAAGACACAACCTAATTATAATAATTCTGCAGTACATTTTAGTTAACCATAATTTATTTATGTTAACTACATAGAACGATTTAGCGCTAATGAATAATGTTCCCTTTAAAGATTCAGTCTTAGATGAATTTTATATAAAGATTCACTTTAAGATGAATCTTATGGTATAATCAAAGAAAGAGGTGATCAGATGACCAGACAAACTGTAGGGACTCCATATGCAGCCATTATAGGGGATATTAAAGACTCTCGTAAAATTGCGGATCGAAAAGAAGTGCAAGAACAATTTCATTCTATTTTGAAAATAATAAATGAGAAATATGCAGAAGATATTGCTTCTAATTTCATTATTACTTTAGGAGACAGCTTCCAAGGATTACTAAAAAATAAACAAGTGATTTTAAGCATTATTTTTGAAATCGAATTGGCCATGGCTCCCGTTGAATTACGATTTGGCATTGGCTTAGGCAGTATCAGTACACCGATCCAACGAGATAATTCTATGGAGATGGATGGCACAGCCTACCACCGCGCAAGGCAAATGATTGAAACTATTGAAGGAAATGAAAATAAATATACCACAAGCGAGACCAATATGATGATTTGTTCCGGAGAAGGCTACCAACGAACAGATCAGCTATTGAATACTATTCTGTCACTAGCCACAGCATTGAAATCAAAGTGGTCTGCTAGACAAAAAGAAGTTATGTATGCTTATTTCACGCATGGAGAAAATCAATATAAGACAGCTGAAGAATTAGGGATTGGCCAATCTAGCGTTAACAAAGCTCTGAATACAGCGAAATATTATACCTATAAAACAGCTTTGATAGACACTAGCCACTTTCTAATTCAGAATATTGAGGAGGATGAATAGTTGAATCAAGTCTTATGGATAGTATTATTTATCGGACATATATTGGGAGACTTTTATTTCCAATCGTCTGCGTTAGCGAGAGAAAAGGAAGTATCTGGTAAGAAATTAGTGCTCCATTGTTTTATTTATTTGATCACTATGGTAGGCGTGATTATTCCTATTTTTAGTTGGTCTTTATTAAAAGTGGTCATAGGGATTTCAGTGCTACATTTCATGATAGATGGTCTAAAATTTTTGCTTACGAATCGCTTTTTCATTCGTAATGATAAAGATACGCCTATCTTTCTAGTAGACCAAGGGTTACACATCCTTGTATTACTTGCGGCAGTTGTCTATATCACAGTATCTTATATAGAGATTGAATATATGCCAGGATTAGAAACCTTGTCAAGCAGTTTAGGTTTGGATATGAAAAATATTTTGTCATGGATACTGATTCTATTGGTGATGATCCGGCCATGCAGTGTAACTATAAAAAAAGTATTGAATCACTATCGCCCAACCAATGAAAATCAAGTAGATGAGGGTATCCCAAGTGCTGGGGCGTTGATTGGTGTTTTTGAACGTTTCTTTATTTTGCTGATGCTGTATGCTAATCAATTTACTGCTATTGGATTTGTTCTGACAGCGAAGTCCATTGCTCGGTACAATAAAATTTCAGAAAATCCTCAGTTTGCAGAATACTATTTACTGGGAACCTTATTGAGCACTTTGTTGATTATCGTCAGTTACTTCTTTATTTTCTGATGATGCAGCTGTAAAAGAATCAATTGTTGAGATTCGCTTATTGTTGAATCATTGGACTTTTGAATTGGTATTTAAATAATCAAAGTAACATTTGTTCCCTTATGTATTATAAACTATAAGGACAAGGTGTAGAATAAAGTCATTACGCATAAGAAAAAGGAGAATTCTATGGTATTTAAGCAAATTGAGACACAAGAATTACCGGATATTCAATCCGTGGGAACCGTTTATGAACACGTTGAGACAGGAGCCAAGGTTCTTTATCTAGCAAATGACGATTCCAATAAGGCGTTTACGATTGGGTTTAAGACACCTCCGTATAACGATAACGGAATTGCTCATATCATAGAGCATTCAGTTTTAAATGGATCTGAAAAATACCCTTCAAAAGAACCATTTGTTGAATTAGTCAAAGGGTCATTGAATACGTTCGTCAATGCAATGACTTTTTCAGATAAGACAATTTATCCAGTTGCTTCTACTAATAAAAAAGACTTTATGCATTTAATGAGTGTTTATTTAGATGCTGTGTTTAAGCCGAACTTTTACGGTAATGCACAAATATTAGCGCAAGAAGGTTGGCATCATCATTTAGAGTCAGCAAAAGATGACCTGATTTATAAAGGCGTTGTTTACAATGAAATGAAAGGGGCGACAGCCTCTCCTGAAAGACAAGTTCAACAGCATTTGACTCATCAGTTGTACCCCAACAGTATTTACCGTCACGAATCTGGTGGAAATCCAAAAGCCATCCCTAGTTTAACGCAAGAAGAATTTGTTGCTTTCCATCAAACTTATTACCACCCAAGTAATTCTCTGACTGTCTTATATGGAGACATTGATAAAAAAGAAACTTTTGCTGCATTAGAGGACTATTTCAGTGGCGCAGGCAAACAGAGTGAAAAAGTCGACTTATCTTTTGAACCAGCTGTTCCTGATGATGCTGTATTTGAAGATACTTACTCAATAACTGCAGGAGATAACCCTGAAGGAAAAGATTATTTGGCTTTAGGGTGGCATGTATCTGAACCGAACGATGTACTGGATATGTATGGACTAGAAGTTTTGGAAGAGATTTTATTTGGCAATAATCAATCACCGCTTAAAAAAGCTTTATTGGATGCGGATATAGGTGGGGACATAATAGGTGGCGTTGCTGATTTTGGCTATCCAACGGGATTTATGATCACTGCTAAATATTCTGATGCTTCTAAGATGACTCGATTCAAAGAAGTTGTTCAAGAGACTTTAAAACAGTTAATGACTGAAGGGATCGACGAAGGGCTGATTGATTCAGCGTTGAATAAAATTACTTTTCAAACGAAAGAAGCGGCTATTTCGGAAGACAACCCACGTGGAGTCATTTATGCCATCAATGCTTATCAATCTTGGTTGTATGACAAGAGTCCTTATGTGAACTTGCAATTTTCGGGCTATTTGAAAGAACTAGGAGAATTGGCAGGTAGGGGGTATTTTGAGCAACTGATCAAAGAAAAACTATTAAATAATCCTTTGCGTACTGCAGTGATTTTAAAAGCTGAACCGGGTAAAAGCGATCAATTTGAAGCGAAATCTCATCAGCAATTGCAAGAATATAAAGCTAATCTATCAAAAGAAGAAATCGACAAAATGATAGCTCAAACACAAGAGTTGATCAAGCGTCAAGAAGCGACGGATAAACCGGAAGATCTAGCAAAGATTCCAACACTGACGAAAGAAGATTTAAGCACACAGGTAGAAGAGTATCCACTAACGGAAATTCCTTTTAATGAAGGAACTCATTTTTATCAGGCTGAACAATTCACTTCCGGCATTGACTACCTTAGTTTGTATATTGATTTGAAAGATGTTACAGCTGAAGAATATCAGTGGTTGGGTTTATTGAGTCATCTTCTTGGTAAGCTAGCCACTGAGAAATATGATGTCGAAACTTTGCAGCGTCAAAAAGATCTGTACACAGGCGGTATTTACGGAAAGATTGATATTTATGAAGATAAAGCAGGACAGCTGCAGCCTTATTTTGTTTTACGCGGAAAATCTTTGGAATCTTCTTTTGAGGAACTGGTCTCATTAATGCAAGAAATCTTGTGCCACACCCAATTTGAAAATAAAGATGAGATTTTGAAAATCACTCAACAGCTGATTTCTAATTTCGAACGACGCATTAATTCCAGTTCCCATGTTCTAGCTGCAAACCGGGCCTTAAGTCAAGTGAAATCTTCAGCCAAATTAAAGGAACTGATCAGTGGAATGGATCAATTCCTTTTTTTGAAAGACATTCGTACTGATTTACAATCCGATAAGTCAAAAGAGGCAACAGAGCGTATCAAGCAGTCAGTAAAGGGTTTGCTAAATAAAAATCGCTTGAACATTTTATACGTCGGTGAGAAAGATCGAGGAGTACTGGTCAAAGAAAAATTACAAGCAGCATTTTCTGAGTTGCCTAGTGTTGAATTAGGTGAACTAGCCGTCATTAATCCGGGTGCGAAGCAGCATGAAGCTTATGTCACTGCTCAAGACGTGAACTATGTAGCTGTTGCTTCAAATGCCAATGATAAATTTGACTACACTGGCGCAGCGAAAGTATTGGCAACAACTATTCGTTACAGTTACTTGTGGAATGAGATCCGTGTCAAAGGTGGTGCTTATGGTTCGCTTTATAACCATCAACGAACTGGTGAATTTGCCTTGAGTTCTTATCGTGACCCCAATATCCGTAAAACATTAGAAACCTATAAAGGTTTGCCTAACTATGTAGCACAAATGGAGTTGTCTAACAGCGAATTATTAAAATACATTATTGGCACGATCAGTCCCATGGAACAGCCAAAATCAGCTTTCAGCAAAGGTTTAACCGCATTCAATCGTCTAAAAACAGGCGTGACTCGTGAAGAGTTGGTTCATTTGAAGGAAGAGATTCTAGCGGTTGATTCAAATGCCTTACAGATGCTTAATAAGATCCTAGACAGTGTATTGGAAGAGAGCACGGTGGTCGTAATAGGGAATAAGGGCCAAATCGAAACCGAAAAAGACTTGTTTGATAAAGTATACGAACTGTATTAATAAAAGAGGTCATGAAATCACGGCGCTTTAGTGCAATAAGCCTCAAAAGCGCATGAGAGTTGCTAGAAGATAATATTAATAAGCATAAAAGTTAGATAAAGGTAGGGGGAGAGAGGAGAAATAACCTTCTCTCCCCCTATTTTTTATGTCGAATAGTAGGAGAGAGCATCGCAGGTGTAAAATAGTTCTCGAGAGGATATTATCTTTTTACTAGCAAAAATAAAGGAATCAAGCGATTTAATCGCTACAGAAGAATCCATTCAGCTTTATATATATGAAGTATTTACGGAATTATTAGGAGATATATTTATATATCGCTGATTGTAAAATTAATGGATAAAAAAGCTTTATTAGAAGTGATTGAATATATTTTTGTTAAGTGAGCAACGATTAAAACCTTGTTAAGCAGCTAACAAAAATAAATAATATAACTCCTCAGCAGTTATATTATTTATACGGTTTAGAAAAAATATTTAATAAAATTAGTCATACCGAATACCAAAAGAGCTAAACACTATTAAATTAATTAAATGACTAGTCCAAAAATTCTGGCGGAATAGGGTTGCTTGTAGCCGTGCATGGGATTCAATGCGAATAACAAAACGTTAACGCTTCAGCGATTACGGTACTTTTGAGGCTTGAAAACCTTAAGACTGTGGTTTTCAAGCCTCATGGCTTCAAAAGCAAACCCGTACATTCCAAAAGAAATTGTCATCTTTAAGCAGCTTTAACATTTGATTTAGAGTCAAAATAGAAAATATATTAAATTGAAAATTGATTAAACTATTTGATAAAATTGATACAGTTTGTAAAAATAAATTTTTCGGATAAAAATTAAGAAAATTAGTAGAAATAAATCTATAAGCATGTTGGCTTAGAAAACAAATTATATTAAAATGTAGTTTAACAGTATTTTGATAACTATATATCTTACAAGCTGTGGCTTAAAAATATCAGTAATATTTATGCAAAGAACATTACAAAAAAATAAATATTAATCAAGTTATTGAGTTTGAGTTGAGATCATAATTCAATTAGTAATAATAGTTAAATTAACAACTAAAGAGAAGGAGTAGTATGTGTTACAGATCTATGCCTTTTTTATCTTTTTTCTAGTTTACATAATATATATTATACAAAGTAGATGTAAAGTAGTGTTTTAGCGTTTTTGTTCATTTCGTGTCGATTTTGGACGCTTTTAAGCTCATGTAGCATTTCTTGGTGGTTCATTGTCTGTTAATTGCTTTTAAATGATTTTTAGTTCTTATCTAATTCATTCAAATAGATTTTTAACGTTGTTTTTTTATTTGAGCACAAAAAAACCTAATTCGTGACTAGATCGTCATGAATTAGGTTTTGCTATCTTATTTTGTTAATGCTGCTGTTAATTGCGGTACAATTTGTTTCTTACGTGAAACAACACCTTTTAATAAAGCACGGTTATTTTCTAAAGTTATATTAAAAGCTTCTTCTACTGCATTGATTGGATCTCCTAATGCTAAGATCACTGAATCGCTATCTAAAATATTAGTAACGACCAATACGAATAAATTATAATTGTTAGAATGATTTTCATCTAACATCGCTTGTTCTAACTCAGACTGAATAGAAAGAACATCATCCACATCTAAAACATTGATTTGTGCGATCCGAACATTTTTATCAGCCATTGGGAAACTTTTAGCATCCATGTCTAATAATTCAGCAGCTGACTTATTGCTTAAGTCTGTTCCAGCTTTTAACATTTCAAGACCATATGAATCAATATCAACTTCAGCAATTGCTGCAAGTTCTTTTGCGATTTTGATATCTTCATCTGTACAAGTTGGTGACTTAAATAATAATGTATCTGCGATAATTGCGGATACCATCAAGCCGGCAATTTCTTTCGGAATAGCTACTTCTTTTTCTTTAAATAATTTAGCGATGATCGTATTGGTACATCCTACAGTTTCTGCACGATAATACAATGGATTAGCTGTTTCGAAATTAGAAATACGGTGATGATCAACGACAGATAAAACTTCAACATCTGCGATATCCGCTACACTCTGTTGGAATTCATTGTGGTCTACCAGCATAACTTTAGCTGTTTCGTTTGCTGCTGTTTCTATGACACGCGGTGCGTCAACTTTAAAGTGATCTAAAGCGTACTGTGTCTCCTCACCTACTTCTCCTAATGCAACGGCTTCTACTTCAAAACCTAGTTGATTTTGAAGATAAGCAAATGAAATAGCAGATGTGATTGCATCTGTATCGGGATTTTTATGACCAAAAACTAATACTTTACTCATATTATTATCTCTCCTTTTAAACTATAGCTTTCCCTAAAATTTTAGCCTAAATAAGCCTGTTTAGCTAGTGTTATCTTCTTTTTTAAAGAAATTCAGTTAAAAAGAAGCAATAATCCGGAAAGGTATCTGCTTACCCCTCCAGCTTATCGCTTCTTTTTGAGTTAAATCGTTTGGTAACCTTTGTATTCTTTTACGCGTAATATTTGATTAGCATTGTTGACTCGTTCAAGCGTAGGCGGTTCTATATCCTTTAATTTATAAGGAATATTTAGAGCTGCATACTTGTAGACACCTAATTTATGATAAGGCAATATTTCTACTTTATAAACATTCCCCAGTGATTGGATAAACTCACTCAAGCGCATCAAGTCATTATCATCGTCAGAACGTTCAGGAACTAATACATGACGAATCCAAACAGGTTTATCGATTTTTGATAAATAAGTGGCCATATTTAAAATATTTTCATTGCCATGCATAGTTAATCGCTTATGTTTTTCATTATCAATGTGTTTGATATCAAACAAAAGCAGATCCGTATACTTCATGAGCTCTTCAAAGCGGCTGAAAAATGGTTCTTCGTAAGTAAAAGGTTGACCACAAGTATCCAAAGCTGTGTGTACGCCCTCTTCTTTTGCCTTTTTAAAGTACTCGATCAGAAAGTCGATATGCAATAGTGGTTCTCCTCCACTTACAGTGATTCCACCCTTACTTCCCCAATACTCTCGGTAAGACAAGGCTTCTTCTAGTAATTCATCCGCTGTATAAGGAGTTCCGCCACCCATATTCCACGTATCAGGATTATGGCAGAACTCGCAACGCATACGGCATCCTTGCATAAAAGTTACAAAACGAATACCTGGTCCATCTACTGATCCAAAACTTTCAGTGGAATGCACGTATCCAATTGCTGGTTCAGTCATATTAGCAACTCCTCTATGGTTTATTTAGTGGTTACATGCTTTCGTGCATGGTACGATTAATAACTTCTAACTGTTGTTCACGTGTTAATTTAATAAAGTTAACGGCATAACCAGATACACGAATGGTTAATTGAGGATAGTTTTCAGGATGATCCATTGCGTCAACTAACGTTTCACGATTAAAGACGTTAACATTTAAATGGTGACCGCCTTTTTTGACATATCCGTCTAGCAAGCTAGACAAGTTTTCTTGTTGGATCTCATCTTCTTTACCTAAAGCTTTAGGTATGATAGAAAATGTATTTGATATTCCATCTAATGAATATTTGTATGGAATTTTAGCTACTGAAGTCAAGCTAGCTAAAGCGCCATGAGTATCTCTGCCGTGCATTGGGTTAGCACCAGGTGCAAATGGTTCTCCAGAACGTCGTCCATCAGGAGTATTCCCTGTCTTTTTACCATACACTACGTTAGATGTGATTGTTAAAATTGAAGTAGTATGGAGGGCGTTGCGGTAAGCTGGGTGTTTTTTAACTTTTGATATAAAGGTTTTTAGCAACCAAATTCCAATATCATCCGCACGATCATCGTTATTTCCAAATTTAGGGTAATCGCCTTCTATTTCATAATCGGTAACTAATCCAGTTTCATCGCGGATCGTTTTAACTTTTGCATATTTAATAGCAGATAATGAATCAATTGCTACTGAGAATCCAGCAATTCCAGTTGCCATTGTTCTAACAATTTCGCTATCATGTAGAGCCATTTCAACGCGTTCATAAGAATATTTATCGTGCATATAATGGATGATGTTTAACGTATTTAGATACATGCCAGCAACCCATTCCATCATGACATCATATTTTTCCATTACTTCATCATAATCCAAATACTCAGAAGTAATTGGTTGGTATTTTGGAGCAACTTGATCTTTTGTTTTTTCGTCGATCCCACCATTGATTGCATATAGAAGCGTTTTAGCTAGGTTAGCTCGTGCACCGAAAAATTGCATTTGCTTACCTATTTGCATAGCTGAAACACAGCAAGCTATTCCATAGTCATCGCCCCACTCTAAGCGCATTATATCATCATTTTCATATTGAATTGCACTTGAAACGATAGAAACTTTTGCACAGAATTTCTTGAAAGATTCTGGTAATCTGACTGACCACAATACCGTTAAGTTAGGCTCTGGAGCTGGTCCAAGATTTGATAATGTGTGTAAGAAACGATAGCTGTTTTTAGTGACCATGTGGCGGCCGTCATGCCCTACACCGGCAATAGCTTCCGTTACCCAAGTTGGGTCGCCTGAGAATAAATCATTGTATTCAGGTGTACGTGCAAATTTTACTAAACGTAATTTCATAATGAAGTGGTCCGTAATTTCTTGCGCTTCAACTTCAGTAAGGACACCACTAGCTAGGTCACGCTCAATATAGATATCTAAAAAGGTAGATGTACGTCCTAATGACATTGCCGCTCCATTTTGTTCTTTAACAGCAGCTAGATAACCTAGATATAACCATTGGAAAGCTTCTTGAGTTGTTTGAGCTGGTTGTGAAATATCGAAGCCGTAAATTCGTCCTAATTCATTTAAATCATTTAGAGCTTGGATTTGTTCACTTATTTCTTCACGGTCACGAATGATTGTGTCACTCATAGTACCGTATCCTTTATCAGCTAAATCATGTTTCTTTTCTTGGATCAAACGGTCTACACCATATAAAGCTACTCTTCTGTAATCTCCGATGATACGGCCACGACCATAAGCATCTGGCAAGCCTGTGATGATCCCGCTACGTCTGGCAGACCGGATCTCAGGTGTATATGCATCAAAAACACCTTGATTATGGGTCTTACGGTAGTCTCTAAAAATATGAGAAACTTCAGCGTCAATTTCATAACCATAGGCTTCAGCAGCTAGTTCACTCATTCGAATTCCACCAAATGGTTGCAATCCGCGTTTGAAAGGTTTTTCCGTTTGGAAACCGGCAATGCGTTCTAATTCTTTGTTTAAGTAACCGGCTTTATGAGATACGATAGTTGATACTACTTTTGTATCCATGTCTAGTATTCCGCCAGCATCACGTTCTTTTGCATCTAAATCCATCACTTGTTCCCATAATGTTTCAGTTGCTTCTGTGGGCCCTTCTAAAAATTCATCTGTTCCATCATAAGGTTTATAATTTTGTTGAATAAAGTCTCGAACATTAATTTCTTCTTGCCACGTTTTCCCTTTAAAGCCCTTCCATTCTTCCATAATCAAAATTCCTCCTTTTATTTGTTCAGTTAATCTAACAGATTCTTCTTGCTCATTATAACACGAAGTTAATAAAAATCAATTAGTTTGTAACAATAAAAGAAGAAAAAAAATTTGTAAGTGTTGATTTAAATGCGTTTTTTATTTTTTGAGAACTTTTATACTTTCTGTATATTTTTTCACAAAAAAACTGTACTACTAAAAGATTGAAACAGATAAAAAAAGTGTAGCTGATATACTACACTTTTTTTATCTGTTAATTATTTTTAGTTATTAAATTTTTCTTCACTTCGATAGGTGCGCCATCTGCAACCTCATCTAAAATAAAGGATCCATTTGAATAGCGGTCACTTATTGAATATGAATGACTAGATAGTTTGATCTCTTTTCCCTTGGACGTTAGGATCGTATACAAGTCTTCCTTGGATGCTTCAAAAGCAAACGCTACACGATGAGGATTTTTCTTCAATTCTCTTAAGAGCAATAACCCTCTCTTAGCTCTTCCAAGAGATTCAAAATCAAGAATATTCATTTTCTTGACCGAACCACGTTGAGTTAAGATCATTAGCTCTACTTTTGAAGCTTCAACATCGAGCAATACGCCGTTCACGACATAGTCACCTTCTTTAAGATTGATCGATTTCACGCCTGCTGCTTTTGAACCAACAACGGGAACTTCATCTAAAGAATAGCGCAATCCAAAGCCTCTATTAGTGACTAAGAAAACGTCTTTTAACAATGGTTTCTCTGTATAGATAATATTTATCAGTTCATCAGCCTTTGTTTTAAGTTTTATTGCTGAAAAAGATTTATTTTTATAATTGCGTCCAATAACATATTCTGAAACGGCTGTTTGCTTAATATACCCTTCTTTTGTGATAAAGGTAAATGTTGCTGGTGGCAAGTTTTTTTCTAAGCCAAAAACTTTTAACACTGTCTCGTCTGCTTCAAAAGCGATATTTTGAGATAAGTGATCCCCCATATCCTTCCATCTCAAATCAGAAATTTCATGAATTGGGCGGTAAATAATGTTCCCTTTACTGGTAAATATCAAAAGGTGATTCAACGTATTCAGCTGTTGAATGTAGATTGGGTAATCTCCTTCTTTTATGCCTATCTCGTTCGGCTTTGAAGCCCCATATGAACGCAAACTTGTTCGTTTGATGTATCCTTCTTTAGTAACAGAGACCATAACTTCTTCAGAAGCGATCAGAACTTCTGTATCGATTTTCAATTCTTCTATCTCAGCCTCTATAACAGTCAGTCGCGGAGAAGCATACTTTTTCTTCACTTCGATCAATTCTTTTTTCATGACCTTATCTAATTCTTTAGGACTAGCTAAAATACGGTTGTAAGATGAGATGTCTTTATCTAAAGAAGCAGCTTCATTTTCTAATGCTGTTATATCGGTGTTGGTTAATCGATACAGTTGCAACGAAACGATAGCTTCAGCTTGGATCTCAGTAAACGCAAAACGTTCGATCAAATTCTCTTTGGCATTTTTCTTATCTTTGCTGCTGCGAATAGCGTCAATGACTTGGTCTAAAATAGATAAAGCTTTGATCAACCCAGAAACAATGTGTTGTCTGCTTTCAGCTTTACGAAGATTATAGTTTGTTCTTCTAGTCAGCACTTCTCGTTTGTGCTCTATATAAGCCTCGATCATTCTAACAATACCTACTTGTTTAGGTCTCTTTTTATCAATAGCGACCATATTAAAATTATAAGCGACTTGTAGATCGGTATTTTTTAATAAATAGTTTAAGATACCACCTGCATTAGCCTCTTTTTTCAACTCAACAACAATTTGGAGGCCATTACGGTCAGACTCGTCACGGACTTCGGAAATGCCGTCGACCCGTTTATTTAAACGGATTTCATCCATTTTACGAACTAAAACAGCCTTGTTCACTTCATATGGTATCTCGTTGATGACGATTTGTTCCTTACCGCCTCTTACTTCCTCAATTCTTGTCTTAGAGCGGACAACGATTTTGCCTTTTCCAGTTTCATACGCTTTTTTGATGCCATCTACTCCTTGTAGAATAGCGCCAGTTGGAAAATCAGGTCCTTTAATATAGTGCATTAAATCGTCCACAGACGCATCAGGAGCATCGATCAAATGAACGGTTGCATCAATGACCTCTCCTAAATTATGCGAAGGGATATCCGTTGCGTAACCCGCTGAGATCCCAGTTGCTCCATTTACCAGTAAGTTAGGATAACTAGCAGGAAAGACTGTCGGCTCTTCATCTGTATCATCAAAGTTCAAGATGAAATCAACCGTTTCTTTATCGATATCTCTTACCAGTTCGGCCGAAATTTTTGCTAAACGCGCTTCAGTATAACGCATAGCTGCGGGGGGATCTCCATCCATACTCCCGTTATTTCCATGCATCTCAATTAGGACTTCACGTTGCTTCCAATCTTGACTTAAGCGAACCATTGCTTCATAGACACTACTATCTCCATGTGGATGATAATTCCCGATAACGTTTCCGACTGTTTTAGCTGATTTTCTAAAGCCTTTATCTGACGTATTGCCTTCTACGTTCATTGCGTATAAGATCCGGCGTTGAACGGGTTTTAAGCCATCCCGAATATCGGGTAGTGCACGTTCTTGAATAATATATTTTGAATAGCGCCCAAAACGATCTCCCATGACTTCTTCCAGGGTTAATTCCTGAATCTCCGCTCTATTCTCCATCTTCGACACTTCCTTCATCTACTGATTCTATTTGATCCATGATTTGGCTATTTTCTAAAAGACTGCCACCTTCTTCAAAAGTAAATTCTACATGGGACTCGATCCATTTACGTCTAGGTTCTACTTTATCACCCATTAAGATAGATATTCGTTTTTCAGCTTGAGCCGCATCGTCAATTTTAACGCGGATCAATGTTCGAGTGTCTGGGTTCATCGTTGTATCCCATAATTGGTCTGCATTCATTTCACCCAAACCTTTGTAGCGCTGTAAGATATAATTTTTGCCAAAGTCTTTTGTTACTTGGATCAACTCATCATCTGTCCAAGCGTAGGCGATTTTTTCTTTCTTACTGATCCCTTTGGATAATTTATATAATGGCGGCATTGCCAAGTAAACTTTTCCTGCTTCAAAAAGAGGTTTCATGTACCGATAAAAAAAGGTTAGTAAGAGCGTTTGGATATGTGCACCATCGGTATCTGCATCGGTCATGATGATGATCTTATCATAATTGCAGTCTGCGATATCAAATTCAGGCCCGACACCTGCACCGATCGTATAGATCATTGTGCTGATTTCTTCATTTTTCATAACATCTTGTAATTTAGCTTTTTCGGTATTGATCACTTTTCCACGAAGTGGCAAGATAGCCTGAAACTTACGGTCTCGACCTTGTTTTGCAGAGCCACCAGCTGAATCTCCCTCAACTAAATACAATTCATTCCGTTTAGCATTTTTACTTTGAGCGGGAGTTAATTTTCCAGACAAAAGGGTGTCATTTTTTTTGCGTTTCTTACCATTACGGCTTTCTTCACGTGCTTTTCTTGCTGCATCACGCGCTTCTCGTGCCTTGAGAGCTTTACGGATCAATTGCTGGCTTAGATCGCCATTTTCAATCAAATAATAACTCAATTGTTCACTGATTACAGTTTCTACAGCTGATCTGGCTTGAGGAGTACCCAATTTACTTTTGGTTTGTCCTTCAAATTGCAATAGATTTTCAGGGATACGAATAGAAATGACAGCTGCTAAACCTTCTCTAAAGTCAGTGCCCTCTAAATTTTTATCTTTTTCTTTTAATAAGTTCACTTTACGGGCATATTCATTGAATGTTTTCGTAATGGCCGTTTTCATCCCTGCTTCATGTGTACCGCCATCTTTGGTCCGAACGTTGTTAACAAAAGATAAAAGCGTTTCAGAGTAGCCATCGTTGTATTGGAAAGAAAATTCAACCTCGATTTCGTTGTTTTCGCCTTCAAAATAAGCTACGGGTGTTAAATGATCTTTATCTTCGTTTAAGTAGTTTACGAACTCCTTGATGCCTTCTTCATAATAAAAAACTTCTGATTGCTCATTTCGTTCATCGTTTAACGTTATGCGTAGACCCTTTAATAGAAAAGCAGATTCTCTTAAACGCTCTGCTAACACATCATACGATAGATTGATTGTCGTAAAGATGGTCGTATCAGGTTTGAAGTGAACAATAGTCCCATTCTTTTCATTACTGGTCTTTATTTTCTTTAAAGATCCTTTGGCTTTACCGCCATCTACAAATTTTTGTTGGTAATGAACACCATCGCGAATGATCGTAACAGTGAGCCACTCAGAAAGTGCATTGACCACACTTGCTCCAACGCCGTGAAGTCCGCCTGAAGTCTTATATCCTCCTTGGCCAAACTTACCACCGGCATGCAGTACAGTAAAAATAACTTGTACAGTAGGGATACCGGATGAATGAATTCCGATTGGCATCCCACGTCCGTTATCTTTAACGCTGATACTATTATCTTTATGCAAAGTCACATTGATTTCAGTTCCGAAACCAGACAAAGCTTCATCGACTGAATTATCTACTATTTCGTAGACTAAATGGTGTAAGCCGCGCGTATCGGTAGATCCAATATACATACCAGGTCTTTTTCGTACAGCTTCTAAACCTTCTAATACTTGGATCGATTCGTCATTATATTCCTTATTTAACTCTTTTGGCATACTAAAACTCCTTAAGGCTTTAAAATAAAGTGATCTATCCTTGGCTAGCTAAAAAATAATGACAGTCATTTGTTAGCTGAATATAAGAAAGTTCTTTCTTCATTTTTAAAGTTTTCCCTGGTCTCTTATTTTATTTGGCTACTAGGGTCAAGCCCATGATAGCATCGATACATTGCTTCGTTCATTGAAACACATTTTTAATCATACTCTATATTTCAAATAATTTAAAGCATAAAACGGCAACTCATACTAGGAAGGCGAAAATATGTTCCCCTTTTCAGGGTGAAAATCCATTTTCACTAGGCCATTTATTTTTTTGAAGTGCAAGCCGGAAAGAAAATACCTCTTTTAGCCGCCTTTAAACAACGTGACGAATGCGCTTTTTCTAGCCTTCCAATACGATAAGTGGTAAAATATTAGATACGATAATTCATCTATGTATACTGTAATCCAAGGAGAGAAGTTTGTTGGCTAAAATCATATTAATGTTTATTATTGCTTATTTATTAGGTTCAATCCCCTCAGGAGTTTGGATCGGAACAAAATTTTACGGAAAAGATATTCGTCAGTTTGGCAGCGGCAATTCTGGAACAACTAACACGTTTAGAGTATTAGGGAAAACAGCAGGCATTTTTGTATTGCTGGCTGACGTATTAAAAGGAACACTAGCTGCAAGTTTACCATTGCTGTTCGATCTGCCTATTAATCCTATGGTTGTCGGTCTAGGGGCAGTACTTGGCCATACGTATCCTATTTTTGCTCAATTTAAGGGCGGTAAAGCAGTTGCTACAAGTGCAGGAGCTCTTTTAGCTTATAATCCTCCCTTTTTTATCTATTGCGTGGGTGTGTTCATAATATTATTATTTCTAACCAGGATGGTAAGCCTTTCGAGTATGATCGCATTGCCAATCATTGTTCTTTCTAGTTTATTCATAGGAGATTGGATCTTGACCCTTATTGCATCGATCTTAGCTCTTTTCATTCTCTACAGACATCGAGACAATATTAAACGTATCCGCAATGGTACCGAGAACAAAGTTCCGTTTGGACTAGGCTATAAAAAAGATACTCTATAACAGAATGATCAACACAATAAAAGGATCTGAGGCAAATCTCAGATCCTTTTTCTATGCACTAATGCTGTTGGAGCAAATCAACTTAATGAGATAGTGTAGTTAGCAGAAAAAGCTTCTTTGCCTTTTAAATGTTGGATACCAAGCTTTTTATTTAATTCACCGGTAAAATCAGTTGTATCTGCTATCCCAAACCATGGTTCAATACAAACAAATGGGGCTTCTTTTTTAGGAGGAGACCAAATGCCCGTAAAAGGAAAATCTTCAAACGTTAACGAAACAGAATGAGTCGTTTTTTCCGAATGGATCGAAAAAGTATTTTTTCCTTTTGTTTCATAAATCAGAGCATCATTGTCGAATAACGTTCTTTTTAAGGCGATCTCTGTATTGGTTTGACCCAATGTCTTATTCTCTAAATCTAAATAAGAACCGACTAAAGGGATTTGTCCACGAGTTCTTCTAGGTAAAAAGCTTAAATAATAATCTTCAAATGTAGTATCACTTGTCATCGGAACGTTGAACCCAGGATGACCGCCAATTGAAAAATACAACTCTTCTGATGCATGGGTGTTCTTTACTAAGTAACTGACGTTAACGGTATTCGCTTCTAAGGTATATATCAGAGTCAATTGAAAATCAAATGGATAGTATTTTTTTGTATCAGGAGTAGAATACGTCGTTAAGCGGACCATTGTTGCGGTTTGTTCTTCAACGTGAAATTCACTATCCCTTGCAAAACCATGTTGATTTAATGGATAGGTTTTCCCTTTATAGCGATACTGATCATTTTGTAAACGTCCTACGATTGGAAATAATACTGGTGCTTTTCTACCCCAAAAAGTGGGATCTCCTTGCCATAAATATTCTATCCCCTCAGTAGGATTTTTAATACTTTGAAGTTCAGCGCCTTTTGTAGAAATGGATACTGTCAATAAGCTGTTTTCGAGTGAGATCATTTTCATTGCCCCCTTATCTACGGTTGATCATGCTTAACATTATTAAAAATGATCCTTTAATCAAAACAAACTAAAGGATCACTCTCTATGGCTAGGCGATCATTAATAAATGGATTCTTTTTCTAGCGCCTCAATAAATTTTGTGTTCTGTACTTTGATATACGTTCCTTTCATCCCTAGCGATCTTGATTCAATAATACCGCCAGATTCTAACTTACGTAATGCATTTACAATGACAGAACGAGTGATTCCCACTTTATCTGCTACATTAGAAGCTGTTATACGTCCTTCAGTACCATCTAATTCTTCAAAAATAGCCTTAATAGCCTTAAGTTCACTATAAGACAGCGTCTTGATAGCCATTTGAACAGTTGCTGTATTACGGGCTGATTCTGCGATTTGGGTAGATTTTTTATACAATATCTCGATCCCAACAACGGTAGCTGCATGTTCGCTTAAGATTAAATCAGTATCATCAAAATTCGGGTGTAAACGTGCAAGTAAGAGCGTTCCTAATCTTTCCCCTGCAACAAAAACAGGGATTATGGTCGTTAAACCTCCAACAAACATATCCCGTGCTTCGATTGGGAATATGGTATAGTCACTTTCGATGTCTATATTCGATCTTGTTTCATAAATTTCTAACATACTGCGCGTATATTTTGCTGGAAATTTCCCATCAAGCAGTATCTGTTTGACACGCTCATTATTAATTTCATGTTTTTCATGATAACCCAATAGATTTCCGGCATCATCAATTAAATAAGTGTTTGCATCAAGAACATCACCTAATACAATAGCCATATCAGTAAAAGCTAATTCTCCGTCTGTCGAAGCATCCGATTTTACGACTCCGCCTTTTGTTTGCAATAGGTGGTTGATCTTACGCATTTTTTGCAGTAAATCATTCATGAGAAGCCTCCATCATTCTTTTATAAAATGTAGCGACTTAAATCTTTGTCTTCTACAATATGTTCAATTTTTTCATTCACGTAATTTTCAGTGATGGTAATATCGGCCATTTGCATATCGGGCGCTTCAAAAAGCAAGTCTTCTAAAAGTTTTTCTAAGATCGTATGCAACCTTCTAGCTCCAATATTATCGGTTTCTTGATTGACTTTATATGCAATCTCAGCTAAACGTTCGATAGATTCATACGTAAAAGTGATCTTAACATTTTCAGTTTCTAACATGGCGATATATTGTTTTAATAATGCATTATTCGGTTCAGTTAAGATCTTGACAAAATCTTCTTTGGTCAAGTCGTCTAATTCTACACGGATCGGAAATCTTCCTTGTAATTCAGGGATCAGATCACTTGGTTTAGAAACATGGAAGGCACCAGAAGCAATAAATAAGATATGATCGGTTTGGACAGGACCATATTTGGTGCTGACTTGTGAGCCTTCGACGATCGGTAAAATATCGCGTTGGACACCTTCTCTAGATACGGTACCACTATTTTGGTTTTTAGATGTGATTTTATCAAATTCATCGATGAAAATAATACCTGCATTTTGCGCTAAATCAACAGCCATTGAATGAATATCCTCTGAGTTGACCAATTTTGCCGATTCTTCTTGAATAAAAAGATCGATCGCTTTTTTTACGGTAACGGTCCGTTTGATTTTTGATTTGGGACGTAATGCCCCTAAAGTTTCGTTTAAATCGATGCCCATTTGTTCTAAACCAGCACCCATAGGCGAATTCATCGCTTTTTTCTGACTTTCTACTTGGATGGTTAATTCTCTTTCATCTAAAACACCATTGCGAATCTGCTGTTTCATTTTTTCACGGTCTGTCGAAATCGCTTCCGTTACTTCTTCTTCTACTTCTTCATCTTGCGGAGCTAATTGATTAGGATCTACGCCCATATTTTTAAACATAGACTCAAAAGGGTTTGCAGTAGTACTTTGTTTTTTTTCTTTTTTGATACCTGGTATCAAAAGTTTAACGATCCGTTCAATGGCATTTCTTTCTGCCTGAGTATAAACATTTGAATATTGTTGTTTTTCTACAATTTGAATAGAAGCTTCTACTAAGTCACGTACCATCGATTCAACGTCTCGTCCAATATACCCAACTTCGGTAAATTTCGTTGCTTCAACTTTTATAAAAGGTGCTTGAACGATCGTTGCTAATCGGCGAGCAATTTCGGTTTTCCCAACTCCAGTTGCACCGATCATCAATAAATTTTTAGGTGTGATCTCTTTTTGCATATCTTCTGTTACTTTTAGACGTCTTTGACGATTACGCAAAGCTACAGCAACTGATTTTTTGGCCATCGTTTGACCAACAATGTATTTATCTAATTCAGCAACGATCTCTCTTGGAGTCATATCTTCTTTAGTCATCATTCTACTCACTCCTTATAATTCTTCAACGATAATGTTGTGATTCGTAAAGACACAGATATCCGCAGCAGTATTTAAGCTTTCTTTTGCAATTTCGGCTGCTGTTAAATCTTTGCCAAGTTTTTTTAAGGCTCTACCCGCTGCGAGTGCAAAGTTACCGCCTGAACCAATGGCCAAAATTCCGTCATCTGGTTGGATCACTTCGCCTCCACCAGACACCATCAACATTTCTTCTTTATTCATGACGATCAGCAATGCTTCTAGTTTCTGCATCGCGCGATCCGAACGCCATTCTTGAGCCAATTCTACAGCTGCGCGTGTTAGATTCCCTTTATACTCGTGTAACTTAGCTTCAAACTTTTCTTCTAACGTAAAGGCATCAGCGACACTTCCGGCAAAACCAACCAGCACTTCATCATTATAGATTCGACGAACTTTTCGAGCTGTGCCTTTCATGATCACTTGTTCACCCATTGTTACTTGACCATCACCAGCCATTGCACTTTTTCCGTCGTGCTGAATAGCAAATATCGTTGTTGCATGAAATTCTGTCATTGTTTTTTCCTCCAGTCAATTAGCCGATTCTTAGGCTCTTGGGTGAAATTGTCGGTAATTCTTTTGCAAATGCTCTTTGGTTACATGAGTATATATTTGAGTCGAAGATAAACTGGCATGTCCCAGTAATTCTTGAACTGTCCGCATATCCGCCCCATTATTTAATAAATGTGTTGCAAATGAATGGCGCAGCATATGCGGATGGATATCAGATGTTAAACTGCTTTTTTTGATTACTTGGTTCAATACATACTCGATTCCTGTTGCTGTAATAGGATCGCCATGATGGTTAACGAATAAAAATTCATGACTTTTTTTATATTTGGACATCAATGGAGTCCGACTCTGCTCCATGTACTCGCGCATAGCAACCGCAGCGTAGTGACCAAAAGGAACATACCGTTCTTTGTTCCCCTTACCATGGACCAATAAGACACTTAAATCAAAATCGATATCTTTCAAGTTGATCCCACTGCATTCACTTACTCGAGTACCTGTCCCATAAAGAACTTCAAGGATCGCTTCGTTTCTAAAATCTAACGGTCCATCTCCTTTGACAGCTTCAAAAAGAGCATCCATCTCTTTTTCATAAAAGAATTTAGGTAAACGAAGCATTTTCTTTTTTAAATGAATGTAAGAAAACGGATTATCTTTAACTAATTGATTTTTTAACAGAAATTGGTAGAATGCTCGTAAACTTGAAATTTTTCTTGAAACGCTATTCCGACTTAAGCCTTTTTCATTTAACTCACCTAAATAGATTCGCACATCTTGAAGAGTCACACTGCTAAAATCCGTGTCACCTGTTTGATCTAAAAATAGTTCAAAATGGGTGATATCTTCTTCATAAGCTTTTTTCGTCAGCTCAGAATAATGCCTTTCGGTAATCAAATACTGCAAAAAAGTCGCTTTAGCTGTTTGATTCACCAAAAATCATCCCTCCAATCTTACAACAAAATTACTTTATCACACAAATAATTGGATTACAATCGAATAAGATTTAAATTAATTGAATTTTAAAACAATTTAGTTATTTTTCGATAGTTGTCAACAAATACGCGTCAATTCGGGTATAGCAATTGATTTTTAACTAGAAAAAAAAGCTAAGTAAGAGCTGTTTCTCCTCATACTTAACTTTTTTTATTTTTTAGGTCAGTTTGATTTATTTTTGGACTTCTTCTTTGTAATCACAATGGCTGCATACAACTTGTTTGCTGCCTTTTGCTTTTTTCTCAACTAAATAATGATCACATTTCGGACAATTGCGTCCAACAGGTTTATCCCATGAAACAAATTCGCATGTAGGGTAACGATCGCACCCATAAAATAAACGATTTTTCTTGGATTTTCGCTCGATCACATGACCTTCGCCACAGACTGGGCAAGAGACGCCTATTTCTTTGACAATTGGTTTTGTGTTGCGACAATCAGGGAAATTACTACAAGCGTAAAATTTTCCATACCGTCCCAATTTGATCACCATCGGATGACCACACAGTTCGCAATCAAAGCCAGCAGGTTCATCTTTGATTTGAACTTTTTCCATATTTTCTTCTGCTTTCTCAACTTCAATCGCGAATGGTTTATAGAATTGATCAATAACTTTTTCCCATTCTTTATTGCCTTCTTCCACCTCATCCAAATCTTTTTCCATATCTGCAGTAAAGTGGACATCCACGATATGAGGGAAAAATTCATTGATCAGACCATTAACGATATCACCTAATTCGGTCACTTCAAATCGTTTATTTTGTAATTTAACGTAATACCTGCGTTGAATAGTTTCCAACGTTGGTGCATAAGTTGAAGGACGGCCTACACCATTTTCTTCTAGAACGCGGATCAATGTCGATTCAGAGAAGCGAGCAGGAGGTTGCGTGAAATGTTGTTTTGGTTCAATATCGATCGACTTGACTTTGTCGCCTTGTTCCATAGCGGGTAAAAGATTCTCTTTCTCTTCTTTTCCTTCATCATTTCCTTCAATATACACTTTTTGGTAACCTGGAAATTTTATTTTAGAACCATTTGCTCTAAAATAAACATCATTTTGAGCAATATCTACTTTCATTGTATCGAATACAGCTGGTGTCATTTGGCTGGCTACCAATCTCGACCAAATAAGATTATACAGTTTGTATTGATCTTTTGTCAGATACTTCTCAATTTCTTTAGGTGTCCGCATGACACTAGATGGTCGGATACCTTCATGAGCATCTTGATCGCTTTCAGCTTTTTTTCCTGTTCGCGGTTTAGAAGCCGCATATTCAGGCCCAAATTCTTTAATAATGTATTCTGCTACATCATTTTTAGCTGAAAGAGCGATCCGAGTAGAATCGGTCCGCATATATGTGATCAGACCGATAGCCCCGCCACGGCCCATTGAGATTCCTTCATAGAGCTGCTGAGCGACCATCATTGTTTTACGTGTTCTAAAATTTAATTTTCTAGCGGCTTCTTGTTGTAGACTACTTGTCTTGAATGGAAGAGCGGGATTTCTTAACCGTTCTTTTTTCGTAACAGACATGACTTCAAATTGATCGCCATCTATTTCTTTGATAATTTTTTGTACTTCTTCTGCATTGCTCAAGCTTTGTTTTTTACCTTTTAGTCCATAAAAATTCGCTTTGAATTTCTTTTTGTCTTTTTTAAAATTGGCTCCGATCGACCAATATTCTTCAGGCTTAAATTGATTGATCTCCTCTTCACGCTGACAAATCAATTTCAGTGCTACCGATTGGACTCTTCCTGCACTTAATCCTTTTTTTACTTTTTTCCATAAAATAGGACTGATAGTATATCCTACAAGGCGATCCAATATTCTTCGAGCTTGTTGTGAATTTACTAAGTCCATATTAATCGAACGCGGTTCTTTGAACGCATTTTTGACAGCCTCTTTGGTAATTTCATTAAAAACGACACGATTTTTATCTGCTACATCTAATCCTAGTAAAAAACTCAAATGCCAAGCAATAGCTTCCCCTTCTCTATCCGGGTCAGCTGCGAGAAAAACTTTTTCAGCTTTTTTTGCATGCTTTTTTAATTCCTTGATCAAAGGACCTTTTCCTCGAATAGAAATGTATTCAGGCTGGTAATTATTTTCAACATCAACAGCCATACGACTTTTAGGAAGATCGCGAATATGTCCAAGGCTGGCTACTACTTTATAATTTCGACCTAAATATTTTTCAATTGTCTTTGCCTTAGCTGGTGATTCAACAATCACTAGGTATTTATATGCCAATGAAATGCTCCTCTCAAATGAGCTTGATTTTTAATGATACAGTCGTTCTCTAATCTATAATTGAAATCGTTTATCATCTTATGCTATCTTTAGGCACTTTGTCAACCATCCTTATTTATTTTGGGATAGAAAAATAGCATATGATAGAAGAAAAAAAACGAAATTCTCCCTTGAAACCCTTTACTTTCCCATTTTTTAGCTTTTTATAGTTTCATACGAAAAAAACTTCAAAAGAACAGTTCGACTGTTTCCTCGAAGTTGCTTTTTTGAGCTTTTAACGATTCAATTCTTCTAAGATATGCTCAGCAGTCAAGACACTTTTTGCGCCATGTAAAATTAAATCATTCGTTCCTTCTGAATAAGGATTCGTAATATTTCCAGGTACTGCAAAAACTTCACGTCCTTCTTGAAGCGCTAGATTAGCTGTAATCAAACTGCCGCTGCGATACTTAGCCTCAATGACTAATGTGCCTAAGGAAAGACCTGCAATAATGCGATTTCTCATAGGGAAATGCTGTTTTAACGGTTTGGTCCCTAGAGGGTACTCTGAAATAAGCAAATGATTCTTAGCAATATCTCTTTGCAGCTTTTCATTTTCAAAAGGATAAAACTGATCTAGTCCTGTCCCTATAACAGCAATTGTTCGGCCGCCTAATTCAATTGTTTTTTTGTGGGCCTTCTGATCGATCCCTTTAGCTAAACCACTAACAGTGATGATATTGTTAGTGATCAATTCTGGTAACAAAAGTGCTAAGGCTTCTTCGCCGTATGTGCTGTTTAAGCGGGATCCTACGATTGCCAGTAAATTACCAGTTAGGAGTGTGAGATTTCCTTGATAAAACAATAATGCCGGCGGATTATAAATATGTTTTAAATATTCTGGATAAGATTTATCCAGAATCGATACCCATTTGATTTGTTTATTTTGGTACTCATCCAAACTTTCTTCTATTCTAATAGCCGCAAAACTATCTAAAAACAGTTTTTTATTTGTCGAATTTAATTGGGCACATTTAGCTAAATCGTGAGCCGTTAAGTGAGGATCATCTATCAGTGATGAGAGCATACGAATACGACTGGTGGCCCCAATTCCTTTGCATAATGTTAAGTGAAATAATAGTTGATCAAGATTTGTTGTTTGCATTTTACACTCTCCTTTATCATTGCAAAATCAGTTAGTATGCTAAAGTTAAAGTCCGCAAATTAAACAAAAAAACATTAAAAAAGGCTCTAGAAGATTAATCTTCCAGAGCCTTAAATTATTTTTTTCAATCATTGATCGATTAGATATAGAATTTTTATTAGAACTCCATTAAAGCTAAAACGTCGTAGCCCTTAATTCTGTCACGACCGTATAAATCCTTTAGTTCAACTAGAAAAGCAGTACCAACGACTTCTCCACCTAGTTTTTCGATCAATTCAATCGTTGCAGCAATCGTTCCTCCTGTTGCTAATAAATCATCACAAACAAGAACTTTTTGCCCAGGTTTTATAGCATCTTGATGGATCTGTAACGTATCTTCACCATATTCTAAACCATAAGTCACTTCGATTGTTTCACGAGGCAATTTTCCTTTTTTACGTGCAGGTGCAAATCCGATCCCTAATTCATAGGCAACGGGACAGCCCACAATAAATCCGCGTGCTTCAGGTCCAACGATCATTTCAACGCCTTTATCTTTTGCGTATTTTACTATTTCATTCGTAGCAAAGCTGTAAGCTGCTCCATCCGCCATTAAAGGCGAAATGTCACGAAAGACGATCCCCTTTTCTGGATAATCTGGGACATCAGCGATATATTTTTTTAAATCCATTGAAAATTTTCCTCCATTCAATTTTAAGATGTTGCAATTGCTTGTTGTTTCATCCAATCTTCTAACTCAGAAAAATGACTGTAAACAAAAAAATTTTCAGCTTGAATTTGTTTTAGTCGTTTTTGATAGGTTGTCGCTTGGGTCAACTCTCTTTTTTCAACATCCTTAGTAACATTCATCACACCAGCTTTCATTGTAACAAATCCTATCTCTAAAAACACTGAAATAATAAAAATCAAATTATTTTTTTTTATTTTTAAATGCGTTGCTAATAAATTCAATTTATTTCGAACATCAATATCGACATGTGCAGCTGTATATTTAAAAACTTGGCCAAATTGGTTTCGACTCGGCATCCCATTTAAATAAAGCTCTTCACGACTATAAAAACAAGCAATGATTTTTTCTGGATTTGCTCTATTTAATAAAATTTTGACCCATTCACTATCAGAAGGACAGTCTATAAAAATCAGTTGCGTTGTTTTCATTGCAAACTGAGCTAGAGCTTCATCATCCAGTAAGTGATGACTATAACTGGTATCTGGTAAAAGATGATTATATTTTTCAAAATTCAATTGGTCAAAAAAGATGAAATCAGCATTAGCTGTATTCCACAATGCTGCAGGAATATGAGTGCTTCTAGAATCAAAAACTTGAACTCCTTCAATCGCTAAATCTTCTAGCATCAACTGCGTCTTACGTGACCCATTCCACTCATTTATGGCTAATTTTCCAACGACAGAAACCTCTGAATGTGACCCTATTTCATCCGCAATAGAACCAAATTGAAAACCGATGACATCTAAAAAGGCTTTTTCTTCAATAAGTTTCATCTTTAAGTGGGTTTGATCGCCACCGATCCGGCGAATATCTTGAGCTGTCATATTTTTGAAGAGAAAAGTTGGTTTACGATTCGCTGTACCAAAAGGAGCTAATCGATTTAGTTCCTCAACGACCTCTACAGTGGCTTCTGTTAGCTTAAGTTGTCCATCTAATGGTATTTCTTCGCTCAGCTCTTCTGAAAGACCCGTTGCAGCAGCATAGTGATTCAGTTCATTTTGGATACTTTCGATATTTTCTAAAGGAATGGTTAAACCAGCAGCCATGTGGTGTCCGCCAAATGTAGTTGTGAGTTGACGAGCACTATCCAAAGCATTATATAAATGGAATGCTGGTATGCTTCTTCCAGAGCCTTTTGCCAGACCTTTAGCTTTATCGATCGTCATGACAAGAGCCGGTTTTCCAGTCTTGCCCACGATTTTACTCGCAACGATGCCTAGTACACCTTCATGCCAATCTTCTTTTGCTAAAACATACACGTCTGATTCGGCATCTAAATCCTCGATCATCTGAAAAGCTTCATTTGTTATGGCAGAAACATAAGCTTGTCGTTCAGTGTTCTTTTCTTGAACGAACTGTGCCAAGGAAAGGGCTTTATCATCATCAAAAGTGGTTAATAATTCTACAGCCGGAGCTGCGTCACCTAACCGTCCCACGGCATTCAGACGCGGTCCTATGATAAACCCGATTGTTTCTTCATCGATCTCTTCTCGTTTGATTTTTGCTAATTTAAATAAAGCCGTTAAGCCAATGCGTTGCGTATTCTTCAAAACGACTAACCCCTGCATGACTAATGCTCTATTTTCATCCGTTAACGAGACCAGATCAGCAACGGTACCTAATGCAACCAGATCCAATAATTCAACGGGTACTTCTCCTAATAAAGCCGTTGCCAACTTAAATGCGACACCAACTCCAGCTAATTCTCCAAATGGATACGAACCTTTTGGATGTCTGGGATGGATCACAGCATATGCAGCAGGTAATGTTTTTGGCAATTCATGATGATCGGTTACAATAACATCTATCCCTAGAACTTTTGCTCGTTCTATCGCAGCATGTCCAGCGACACCGTTATCACACGTTACAATAAGTTGTGTCCCTTGTTCAATCAAACGCTCAAAGGCTTTTGTATTCGGTCCATATCCATCTGTGAAACGATTAGGGATATAGTAGTTGACTTCTCCCCCTATCATTTCAATCGTTTCTTTTAAAACGGCCGTACTTGTAACACCATATAGTGATAGGTAACCTTTTGAAGTCATCTTCAGGTTTTCCCCCACTCCACACCGTGCGTGAGACTTTCACCTCACACGGCGTTCCATCGTTTTAGAATGTCCGCTATAAATAATCTGCAATAAAAAAAGTATAATTGCTGTTAAATTAGCGTAAATAACCATTCATAAACCGACTTGAGCCCCTCCCTCGACTGCTTGTTATCACAGTTTCATTGGTACTATGGCTCTACTTTCACTTAGATAAATTAGCTTATTATACTCTCACGAGCTTTTCGTCTAAACTGTTTCATCTGCCGGTAAAAGCATCCGCATTCTAAGCTTCATACGTTCCAATTAAATTATCTTGTTCTATAGATCCTTAGGTTTCTTCTATGGGCCGTTGCACTTGATCATCCCTGTAAGATAATATGGTATTTCATAACGTCAGATTTTTACTCTACCACATGCAAATAGGATCGACTTTTGGCGCGATCCTGGCGCTGCATTTCTACACCGCTTACGTATCGACTCGTACATTCGAAGATTCGTCAGTTCCTAGTTAAGGAACATTCTAACCATAGATCATTTATAAGACCCCCAGCCTATAGGAAGCAACATCCACCTCTGGACTTTTTTCGTATAAGAATCTATCTTATCTACGGCTTCTTTCAGCTGACTTCACCGAGCTTTATACTGTTGACTATTTACCTTTCAAAAGCATATCGGAGGATTAGGGAAACCGTTTCAAGACGTTACGCTCTCATTCCAGCTTTCATTTAATTAGTTCTCCCTGTCTTTGTTAAACCAAAGACGAGTGCACAAGCTTTTCACTTATGAACGTATCGCACCTGCATCATAATCGCCGTAAATAGTGATTTGTTCACCTTGCTCAACTGCTTCAGTGATACGAGATACCGCACTTTCCATATCGTACATCAAATAAGGATCATGGATCCATGTTTCATCAGGCTGCATAAAACGTTCTATTTTTTCTTTGGAATCAAGTCCTCTTTGTAGACACAGCTCAATAAACAAAGGAGATAAACTTAAAGTATTACTTAAGTCTATTACTTTTTCCTGATCAGCTATGCGTTCATTTAATTTCCATTTTGTACGTGATTTCAACAACTTTCATCACTCCTAACTGAATCATTATAGCAAAATTATACTTGTAGTTATAGTTATATTCTAATTAAGATACTCCATAAAAAGAATCAGATAAACAGCAGCATTTGCCCTTAGCGTTACAAGAACTTATTTAAACAGCAAAAAGAGATTGAAACATAAAAGTTTCAATCTCTTGATCCACTTATAAAGTCAATTTTTAATCTTCGATAATTTGAATACCGATCCCAATTAAGCCTGGGCCCGTATGAACTCCTAAAGCTGGGCTGACTTGATCTTCAAAAATTTCAACAAAATTTGGCAATGCTTTTTTAAGGTCTGCTCGTATATCATCTAATTGTGCTTCAGCTGTTTTACCACCAAATGCAATCGCTAAATGGTATTTTTTGGCATCCCCAGCAAATTCAGTTGCTAAATCGATTGCTTTTTGAATACTCTTTTTGTTTCCGCGTACTTTTGCAGCAGTATAATAGATGCCGTTTTCGTTACAAGAAATGACCGGTTTTAAATTCAAAACATTTCCTAGGATAGATGACACTAATCCGATGCGGCCGCCTTTTTGTAAATATTCTAAAGTTGGAACATGAAAAAACATTTTCGATTTTTTTACATCATCTTGTAATTTTTCTTTGATGACTTCCCAATCCAGCTCTTTTTCAACATAATCAGCCGCTTTTACAGCTAAAAGACCACTGCCGACCCCAATGTTTTTAGTATCTAAAGTAAAGACATCTAACTCTTTAACATTTTCAGCCATTAAACGTACCATGTTATTCGTACCGCTTAGTCCACTCGAAATAGTGATCGCGATTACTTTTTCATAACCTTCATTTTTAAATTCTTGCAAAAGTTCACTAATAATTTCTCCACTTGGTAAGGACGTTTTAGGAATTTCTTCATCTAGACGATCATAAACATCTTGAGCATGAATATCCACTTTATCGGTATATTCTTTATCTTTATAAATGATTTTTAAAGGGATCACTTTCATATTTGCTTTTTCAAGAATCTCTAAGGGAACATCTGATCCAGAATCAACTAAAAAGCCTATCTTTTGTTTGTTCATATTTATTCCTCCAACTTTTTGGTTTTATTTTTTTTCTTTTCTATTTCTTCTTTTTGTTTTTGAGCTATAGAAATCACTTTTTCAGTGACAATTTTTGTAGCTACTGCTATCGTAGCTGTTCGAACGATGAAGGTAGTATTGTTTGTATTATCTGGCAACAAGGGTTTTCTATCTTCCTGTTTTATATGAGAAGCAATTGCTCTTAACGCGTATTCTTGCTCAGTACAAAACAAGTCATAGGCCTCTCTAATACCGCTTATTGAAGCCTGATAAAGAATGCCTTCTTTTACTTCAGAAATCGTCACAACTTGTTTTAAAATGGAAATCGCGATCAAATACGCTAAATGCTTCTTAGTGTATTTTTTCTTTATGGGTGGAGGAATCAATCCCAATTTAACATAATTGTTGATCATAGAAGAAGTAATGATCTGTTTTTGATCACCAACTTTAAAAATAGCCAAATAGCGTTCAATTAAATTTAAAACTTGATCCATATAAAGATCAAAGTCAGGTAATTCTTCCCATCTAGGAAAAGTATATTCGCTTATCTCATTTGACCAATCTAATAAATCTTCCTCGATTTTATGCATATAATCACCTTTTTTATCTATTTTCAATCGTATATAGTTTAACACAATTATATTCACTAGACAATCTAGTTTTATAAACCAGATTGTCTAACTCATAAAATAAACGTCTCAAAAAAGAGAACGAATACATTTTGAAAGAAAAAAGAATAAACCCTGAAGTTTATTCTTTTTTCTTTCAGTCTTTTATAAGTAAAGTGACTGATAGTTATCAGTTGATTTGTTTTTATTTTAAAGAATCATTCGGCTGATTTGCAACGTTGACCGTTGGTTGAGTCATTCGATTGACTAATTCTTTTTCTAAACTACTGATTTTATCTGTTTGTTCACGGATGATAAGGTCTTTTTGAGTTAATTTTTCATCATATTCGGTTCTGATTTGTGCTAATGCTTCTTCTTTTTTATTTTCAGCATTTTCTAACTCTTTTTTTGCATTCTTTAGTTCTTTTTTATTTTTATAAGTAGTGCCCATAGAAATTAAAACTGTCGCTAAAGCTCCAACTAATAGTGAGCCTAAAATGATCATGATCAAAGGCCAAGTTACTACTCCAAAACCAAAATTAATTGGAACTGAATCAACATTGATAACAGCAAAAAAAGCTACAATTGCAATAAGAATAATTGCTAATATCGTTCCCCATTGTCTTTTCATAACTTATGAATCTCCTTTCGATATTTTTATTTTTATAACTCTATTTTAACATATTGCCACTTGTAAAAACTATGAAAGATACTCGACCCTATTATTTATTGTTAAATAGATTTCCAGCTAAATAATCTCCGATTCGAGGGAAAAGCATATAAAATTTTCCAGCGACCTCTAGAAGTGCAGGCATATTCAATTCTCTTCTAGCTGTACCCATTAATGCAACGATACGACCAGCTACAATTTCAGCATCCAATACATAATTACCCACTTTTTCTAAATAAGTTCCGCTTTCGTCAGCGATACCAAAAAAGTTGGTCTCAATAGGACCTGGATTTACAGTTGTTACAAAAATGTTCAAAGGTTTTAATTCCAAACGCAAAGCATTTGAGTAACCAATCACTGCAAATTTACTTGCAGAATAAATAGATGATTTTGGTGTTGCCATTTTTCCTGCTTGAGAAGCGATATTGATAATATGACCTTGGTGTCGCTCAGCCATTTCAACAGCTACTAATTGTGTCACGTACATCAAGCCTAAAACATTCACGCGAAACATTCTTTCAGCTATATCCATATCAAATGTCAACGCTTCTTCAAAATGTCCAAAACCGGCATTATTGACAAGGACATCTACTACACCGACCGTTTGATAAATCTCTGTGATCACTTGCTTGACTTGTTCAGGATCTGAAACGTCCATAGGAAAAGCGTAGGCTTTTTTACCTGAATACTTTTCGCATGTTGCTTTGACATGTAAAAGTAAATCTGCTCTTCTAGCACTTAGTATCACAACAGCGCCTTTTTTTGCAGCTTCATAGGCTATTTGTTCTCCTAATCCTGTTGAAGCACCTGTAATAAAAACAACTTTATCGGTAAGTGTAACTAAATTTTTTTTCATACTGAACTCCTTTTATTTGTTTTATTTATCCGTTCTAATAAGTGGGATATCGATTTCATCAAAGTCATTCACGACTTTAGTATTAGGGAATATTTTTTTAGCTTCTTTTTCTAATAAATAAATATCTCTGCCTAAATAACGAGCGCTGATATGAGTCAGCAATAGCCTGCCGACATTTGCTTCTTTAGCCACTTCAGCTGCATCTAGATTTGTGGAATGGTTATAGTCTCTTGCCATCTTACGATTCGTTCCATCAAATGTACTTTCATGAACCAAAACAGAAGCATTCTCGGCAAGTAGTATGCAATTTTTTGTTTTCTTAGTGTCGCCCAAAATTGTCACGATACGGCCTTTTTGAGTTTCTCCAATAAAATCGTTGCCATTGAATACTCGGCCATCTTCCAAAGTGATTGTTTTTCCTTGTTTTAATTTTCCGAATAACGGGCCAAATGGTAGTCCCGCCTCTTTTAACTTGTCGGCTTGCAGTGTTCCTTGATGATCGGCTTCTTCGATTCGGTAACCAAAGGATTGGATACCATGTTTTAATTTGCGACAAATCACTTTGAAGTTCTCATCTTCAAATAAAAGGCCCTCTTCTTGTATTTCATGAAAATGTAAAGAGTATTTTAAAACGGTTCCTGATATTTTTAGAGAAGTCATTACGTAGTTTTTGATCCCCACAGGACCATAAATCGTTAAAGGGCCATCTCCTCCTTGGAAAGATCGACTACTTAAAAAACCAGGTAATCCAAAAATATGATCCCCGTGTAAATGAGTAATAAAAATTTTATCTACCTTACGCGGCTTTAAAGTCGTGTGGAGTATTTGTTGTTGCGTAGCTTCACCACAATCAAAAAGCCAGATCGTATTTCGTTCTTCTAATAATTTTAAAGCAATGCTGGTTACGTTCCGTTGTTTAGCTGGGACACCTGAACCTGTCCCTAAAAATAATAATTCCATTTTATCCTGTCCTAACCATTTAAGTATCATTCATACGAGCAAAACCTCGTATGAATCTAATCTATTTATTTTAACAAATATTCACTGAATAAGCGATAATGAGTTAAAAAAACGTCCAAGCAATCTATTTGGTGATTGCTTGGACGTTTTGATTACGTTCTATTCGACAAATTCGAATTCATATTTCATGATACGGACTAAGTCTCCATCTTTAGCTCCGCGCTCACGCATTTCTTCATCTATTCCCATCGTTCTTAACTGACGAGCAAATCTTAATACTGAAGCATCATGATCAAAATTCGTCATCTTGAATAATTTCTCAAGTTTTTCTCCACTCAATACCCATGTAGCATCAGAATCTCTGGTAATTTCGTACCCTTTTTCTTCAGCAGTATGTTTATACATAACGGTTTCCTCTTCTTGATCCAATTCATATAATGGAAATTCTGAGGTCACGTCTAATACATCGGCTGTAGCGTTCAATAAGTTTTGCGTTCCTTGATGTGTTACAGCTGAGATAGCAAAAATTTGAAGATCTTCTTCATATTCATCTTTTTTAAGAGCTTTTATTTTTTCTTTGAAAGCAATCAAATTTTCTTCTGCGTCAGGCATATCCATTTTATTTGCGACAATAATTTGTGGACGCTCCATTAAACGAAGATTGTGTGTTTCCAACTCGTTATTGATAGCCATATAATCATCAAACGGATCACGGCCTTCACTACCACTCATGTCTATCACATGTAATATGACACGAGTACGTTCAATATGGCGCAAGAATTGCGTTCCTAAACCAATTCCTTGCGAAGCTCCTTCAATTAATCCTGGTAAATCAGCCATAACAAAACTACGTCCATCTGGTGATTGAACCATACCTAAATTAGGGACTAACGTTGTAAAATGGTAGGCTCCAATTTTAGGACGAGCTGCAGATACAACTGAAAGCAAAGTAGATTTTCCTACAGAAGGAAAACCAACTAATCCTACATCAGCTAAAACTTTTAATTCCATATCGATTTTATAGTCTTCTCCTGGTTCACCATTTTCGGCAATTTCTGGAGCTGGATTTCTAGGTGTAGCAAAACGGCTATTTCCACGTCCGCCACGTCCACCTTTAGCAACAACAAGTCTGTGGCCATGATGAACTAAATCACCTAAAAGCTTTCCTGTTTCTGCTTCTTTGATCGTTGTACCAGGAGGCACTTTAATAATATTGTCCCCTGCTCCTCTTCCATGCATGTTTTTACTCATACCATTTTCACCGTGTTCTGCTTTAAAATGACGATTAAAACGGAAATCCATTAATGTACGTAAACCTTCGTCTACGATAAAAACGACATCTCCACCTCTACCACCATCTCCACCAGCAGGACCACCATCTGGTACGAATTTTTCACGACGGAAAGCGACCATTCCGTTACCGCCATCGCCGGCCTTTACATTAATTGTTACTTGATCTAAGAACATTGACATTTTTATTTTCCTCCTCATTTTTTAAATGTATGAGATTTAGTTATTTTCTAGGTTACACAATGGATCTGGCGCTTCATCTCACTATTACATTTGTTCCAATGATGTAAATAAGAAAGCCAATTATCACATATCCTCTAAAAATGAAATACACATCAGTATAACCAAATTTAGTCCATTATCTATTGTACGTTTATTTTATGTGTTTGTCCATTTTTAATGAGGATATTATCACAATAATGGTCAATAAAGCAAAAAAAATTTCATCTGTACTCATTATCCCATCATTTCATTTTAACTATTTAATTCATCTCTCATTTGTAGTAAGATTTAAAAGGAACTTTTTCTATATCATTCGACTTTCATATAGAAGAGTTAATTTTTATTATTAAGCTAGTCAGTTTAACCAATATAAGGATGTGTATCATGAAGAGGAATAAAGGTTATATAATTGGGGTTACATTATTTATCGTCGTAATAGGTTTAATGGTTTTTGGAGTCCATACACTGTCAAAAAGTACCGGAGCAAGTTTCACAACGATGTTTTCTCCTGAAAGTTCGCTGACTCAAACCCCTTCGCTTGATGAAGACCAAATAGATTTGCCCCAACTCACTAAAGAAGTGAATGATAATGAAATAGAAATTAAAATCATTACAACTTTAGGGACTATTCGAGCCAAAGTATTCCCTGATTTGGCTCCAAAGGCAGTAGAAAATTTTCTTACCCATAGTGATGAAGGCTATTATGATGAGACAACTTTCCACCGCATCTTAACTAATTTTATGATCCAAGGCGGTGATCCTAGCGGAGATGGCACTGGTGGGGAAAGTATCTGGGGGGAACCATTCGAAACAGAAATCTCTTCTCAATTATTCCATCTACGTGGCGCTCTAGCTATGGCTAAAACGAATGCCCCCGTTTCAATAGGGAGCCAATTCTATATCGTTCAAAATCCATCAGATGTCAGTGCATCAGCTGATCCTTCTAAGACGCCAGATAAAATAATCAATGCTTATACTTCAGGCGGCTACCCTTCACTAGATCAACTCTATACCGTTTTTGGTCAAGTGATCGAAGGCATGGACGTCGTTGATGCAATAAGCGAAGTTGAAACGGATTCGCTCGACAAACCAGTACAAAAAGTCAAAATTGAATCTATTGAAGTAATAGATTGAGCTTTCTTAAAAAACAATTGAAAGCAGCTCACACTAGAAAAGAAATCGAAATGATTTCTTTTTTTTTTTTTGTCATTAGTTAACTGTTCAGCCATAACTTACTCTGATGTGAATTGGTATACATCAATTATCTGCTCATTGCAATTGTTTTTAAAAAAAAATGTTAAAAAACAATGAAATCGGTTTATATTTGATTGCTTTTGACTGTTTTTGGTGGTAAAGTAACGCTATTGGAGGGATGACATGCTTACCGAAGAACGTTACAACTTCATAACAGAAAAATTGGATCATTATGGAGTGATTAAGTCCCAAGAACTCATGTTAGAAATGGATTGTTCAGAGTCCACGATCCGACGCGATCTGGCTTCGCTAGAAGAACAAGGAAAACTTATACGTGTGCACGGCGGCGCTAAAAGAGTTTATACTGTGGAACAAGAACAAACGCTTAATGAGAAATCAATCAAAAACATCCAAAACAAGAAAAAAATTGCGGAATTGGCAGCCTCTTTTGTTGAAGATGGGGATACTATTTTTTTGGATGCCGGATCAACAACTTTTTTTATGGTACCTTTTTTAAAGGAAAAAAAGATACGTATTGTAACGAATGCCGTTCAGCATGCTCTTCTGCTTTCAGATCAAAACAATGACGTTTCATTAATTGGCGGAAAGTTAAAAAATACTACCCAAGCCATTATTGGAGCTGCAAGTATCGAACAATTAGCTCGCTACCGCTTTACGAAATCTTTTTTAGGTATGAATGGCGTGGATAGAGATTTTGGGTTTACCACCCCTGATCCAGAAGAAGCTTCAGTTAAACAGCAAGCTGTGATGAATAGCTCAAAAGTGTATGTTTTAGCTGACAAAACAAAATTTGATAAAGTTACTTTTGTAAAGGTTTGTAATATCGAAGATGCTTTGATTATTACAGATCATCTAACAGATAAAAATCATCAAAGTTATTTTAATAAAACAACCATATTGGAGGCAAAATCATGATATATACCGTAACACTAAATCCATCGATCGACTACATTGTTCATGTCTCTTCTGTGCAATTAGGCGCATTGAATCGGATGGATAAAGATTTAAAACTTCCCGGAGGCAAAGGAATCAATGTTTCTCGCGTCTTAAACCACATCAACCAACCGTCAACAGCTTTAGGCTTTCTAGGCGGCTTCACTGGAAATTTCATTTCTGACTGGTTAGAAAAAGAAGGCGTCCACACTCAATTCGTTTCTATTGAAGGCGATACACGTATCAATGTTAAATTAAAGTCGGATACTGAAACTGAATTAAACGCTCAAGGTCCGGTCATTGCAAAATCGGAAGCAGATCAATTAATGGATCAAATAGAGTTAATGACAGCTGAGGATATTATTATTTTTTCCGGAAACAAACCCCCTTCTTTACCTGAAGATTTTTATCAAAAAATGATTGCGAAAATTGTTTCAAAAAAAGCAAATTTTGTGATCGATACTGCAGGTACAGAATTATTGAATGCATTAGCACATAAACCGTTGTTAGTGAAACCAAACCACCATGAGTTAGCTGATCTTTTTGGTGTTTCGATCGAATCAGTTGAGGATACTGTTCCTTATGGGAAAAAACTGATTGCTTTAGGTGCCCAACATGCACTTGTCTCAATGGCTGGTGATGGAGCTTTATTCTTCACCGGGGAAAAAATTTACCGAGCAACTGTTCCTAAAGGGATCGTGAAAAATTCAGTCGGAGCTGGAGATTCTATGATTGCTGGTTTTATTGGAGCATTAGTTGATACTAAGGATCCGTTGAAGGCTTTCAAAAAAAGTGTTGCTACTGGAAGTGCCACCGCTTTTTCTGATGATCTAGCAACTCGTTCTGAAATAGAAAACTTATTAAAAGAAGTTATAGTAACAGAAATCACTTGATAAAATAGGAGGAAAAACAATGAATATTATTGACTTATTAGTTAAAGACGCTATGATATTGAATCTAAGAGCAACAACAAAAGAAGGCGTTATTGATGAAATGATTGCCAGCTTACAGGCAAATAACCGTATCAATGATGCTGCTAAATTTAAAGAAGGCATTATGCATCGCGAATCACTTACTTCTACCGGTTTAGGAGACGGAATTGCTATGCCGCATGCTAAAACAACTGCTGTAAATGAGGCGACCGTTTTATTTGCTAAAAGTACGAATGGCATTGACTATAATTCATTAGATGGCCAACCTGCTCATTTATTCTTTATGATCGCAGCTCCTGAAGGCGCAAATGATACTCATTTACAAGCACTGGCTAATCTTTCTCGCTTGCTGATTCATCCTGAGTTTGTTTCATCTTTAAAAGAAGCAAAAACAGCTGAAGAAGTCGTTTCACTCTTTGCAGCTGCTCAAGAAGTCCAAGAAAAAGAAGCTGCCGCTGAAATCAAAGCAGCTAAAGCTCCAAAATCAGAGCAAGATACAAAAAAACCGTTTGTTATCGCAGTAACAGCTTGCCCAACAGGCATTGCACATACGTATATGGCTGAAGATTCTTTAAAGAAAAAAGCAGCTGAAATGGGTGTTGAGATCAAGGTTGAAACAAATGGTTCTGATGGAATTCAAAATCGTTTGACAGCTGAGGATATTAAAAGAGCTGACGGCGTTATCATTGCAGCAGACAAAAAAGTAGAATTAGCTCGTTTTGATGGAAAACCTATGCTGCAGCGTCCAGTCAGTGATGGAATTCGCAAATCAGAAGAATTGATTACAAAAGCTATGAACAAACAAGCTCCTATTTACTCATCAGATGGTCAGAAAGATGAATCAAATGAAGAAGTATCTGGTTCATGGGCCAATAAAATTTATAAAGATTTAATGAATGGTATTTCAACCATGCTTCCTTTTGTTGTAGGTGGAGGAATATTGTTGGCTATTTCTTTCTTAGTTGAAAGAACGTTGGGTGACACGAGTTCACTATTCTTGTTCTTAAACAGTGTTGGAGGCAATGCCTTTAACTTCTTGATCCCTATCTTAGCTGGTTATATTGCATTAAGCATTGCAGATCGTCCTGGTTTGATGCCTGGTATGGTTGGTGGATTGATTGCTGTAAACAGTAATGCTGGTTTCCTTGGTGGACTTGCAGCAGGTTTCCTAGCTGGTTACACGATCCTAGCCTTGAAAAAAGGACTAAAAGGATTACCACAGTCTCTTAATGGATTAAAATCAATCCTCTTCTACCCTATTCTTGGTTTATTGATCGCTGGTGGGCTAATGTTCTTTATCGTTGGGCCAATTTTCGCAACTATCAATGTTGCAATGATCACTTTTTTAGAAAATCTTGGGACAGGTAATGCAGTACTTTTAGGGGCTTTACTTGGTGGCATGATGGCCATTGATATGGGTGGTCCTTTCAATAAAGCCGCTTATGCTTTTTCAATTGGTATTTTTACCGATACTGGTGATGGAAGTTTAATGGCTGCAGTAATGGCTGGTGGAATGATTCCACCATTAGCGATCGCTTTATCAAGTACATTCTTTAGAAATAAATTTAATGAAGATGAAAAAAAATCTGCATTGGCAAACTACGTGATGGGATTATCATTTATTACAGAAGGTGCAATTCCTTTCGCAGCTGCTGATCCTATGCGTACGATTGGTTCTTCAATTGTTGGAGCCGCTATTGCTGGTGGATTGACACAATTTTGGGACATTACGATCCCTGCTCCACATGGAGGAATTTTTGTTGTAGCACTTTCAAATCATTGGTTCTTATTTTTAGTAGCCTTAGCTATTGGATCTGCTATCTCAGCAATCATTCTTGGCCTTTGGAGAAAACCAGTTACGACTAATTAATAAACGACCTACTGAAACCCATGAATTTTTTCATGGGTTTTTTTGTACCCTACTATAAATAAATTGCTAAAAATTTTTACGTTAGGTGTACTAGTTGTTATTGTTTGATTGTTATTTTGAAAGGAAGAAATTAGTATGACGATGATAAATGATCATTAGGAAGAATTAAAACATGCTTAACGCGGTACTTTGCTCAGCATTGTAACTTATCTATTTATTGCTACCTTAAAACTGATTGTTGCCAACAATTCAGGTCCGAGCGCTTTACGAGCTGATGGATTGAATAATACAACAGATACTATTGCTTCAATAGCTGTTCTTATTGATCTAAGACTGGCTAGAAGACCTCCAGATGACAACCATCCTTATGGTCACTGGAAAGCTGAAACAGTTGCCAGCATGATTACCTCTTTCATTACACTAGCTGTTGGACTAGAGGTTCTTATTTCTGCAGTACAGCATTTTTTAACTTCTGAAAGAGCCTCTCCTGATTTAATTGCAGGCTTTGTGGGACTATTCTCAAGCATTGTTTTGATGTCTTTTTATCTATACAATAACAAATTAGCCCCCAAAAAAAAGTCAGGCCTTAAAAGATGCTTCGAAAGATACTTTTAATGATAGTTTGATCAGTTTATCAATGGCGATTGCTATTTTTATTTCACTTATTATACTAAAGACCGCCATTGAAATATTTAGAGGAAGTGTTTTTGAATTATCTGATGGATTTAATGAAGATAACCTAATAAAATTTCAGTAAACTATCCTAACGTTGCGTGAAGTTTTAGAAGTTGAATCCATTAAAGGAAGAACTTATAGAACCATTATCTATGTCGAAGTCATTATAAAAACTAATCCAGAAATAACGGTTAAAAGAAGTCACGAATTAACAGAACAAGTTGAAAATCTTTTAACAGCTGATTTTGGTGTCTTTGATACAAAGATTCATGTTGAACCAAGCGACCTGAATGATAATTAGTTTGCTCCAGAATGGTGCTTTTATGGAGCAGCAAAAGACCTGCAATGTTTTATTGCAGGTCTTTTTTTATACGATTTTAGTTCATGAAATACGCCATTACTGACTCGTTATAATATTTTAGCTAAAAAATCTTGAGTTCTTTCGTGTTGGGGATCATTAAAGATCTCTTCGGGTCGCCCCTGCTCAACAATATAACCGTCATCCATAAAAACCACACGATCAGCCACTTCTTTTGCAAATCCCATTTCATGAGTCACAACGACCATAGTCATGCCGGAATCAGCTAACTCTTGCATAACCTTCAACACTTCTCCAACCATTTCAGGATCTAACGCTGAAGTGGGTTCATCAAAAAGCATTACATCTGGATTCATAGCTAATGCACGTGCGATCGCGACCCGTTGTTGTTGTCCACCGGATAGACTTGCAGGATAAGCGTCAGCTTTATCTGATAAGCCAACTTGTTCTAATAGTTTGATGGCTGTTGCTTGTGCTTCTTCACTAGCCATTCCTTTGACTTTTATAGGTGCTACTTTTAAATTTTCTAAAACAGTCATATGGGGAAATAAATTAAAACTTTGAAATACCATGCCCATTTTTTCACGTAATTGATTCATTTTTGTTTCATTTAAACCGGTTAAAGCAGTCCCTTCAAAGATGATCTCTCCACTCGTTGGTATTTCTAACAAATTCAAGCAACGAAGTACTGTGCTTTTTCCTGATCCTGACGGGCCTATGATCACCACTACTTCTCCTTTTTTTACTTCTTGGTTGATGTCTGTTAAGACTTCATTAGCACCAAAGGCCTTTTTTAAATGATTTATTTTAATCATGATTCATCTTCCCTTCGTAATGATTTAATAGCTTAGTTAAACTGAACGTCAAAATAAAGTAAATGATCATTGTAATAACTAAAGGAGCGATCCCTCTATATGAAATAGATGTTACAACTTTCGTCTGGAAAATTAGATCACTTACACCAATAATAGAGACGATAGAGCTTTCTTTAATAACGGTAATAAATTCATTTCCTAATGCCGGCCAAATATTTTTAAGTGCTTGTGGGAAAATGATTTGACGCATCGAAATCTTTTGACTCATGCCTAAACTTCTTGCTGCTTCAGCTTGTCCTTTAGGTACCGAATTTAAACCAGAACGGATAATTTCACAAATATACGCTGCACTATTTAATGAAACAGCGATGATACCTGATGCTAAAGCCGGAATGTTTATCAGGTAACCTACTGCGAAATAGATAAACATAACTTGGATCATCATAGGTGTTCCACGAACAAATTCGACATAAGCTGTTGCTAAAAATTTTATGATTTTGTTCTTACTCGTTCTCATAAAGGATAAAATGACTCCTAATATTGAACCGAAAAAGACACTCACAACTGAAATAAGAATAGTATATCCTGTACCATTTAAAAAGTACCGCCAATAGTTGAAAATACTATTGCTGCTATCCGATTCTTCATCTGTTCCTTGTGATGCAGCTTGTAAATGAGATCCGGCTTCTTCCAGATAACTAGCAATCAATTTTTGTTCATCGATTGCTGTTAAGGAAGTATTCACAGCAGCTACTAAAGATTGCGTATCTTTTTTGAAAGCAATCGCCGATCCTTGTTCCCCTTCTTCTAAAATAAATTCTCCATCAAACGTTACTAACTGACTATCATTTTCAATGTAAGCTTCTGCACTGGGTTTTTCCATCAAGATGGCTTCAATTTTATTTGTTTTTAAAGCTAAAATCAAATCTGTCATTTTTGATAAACTCAATAGCTCGGAATCGAGCATTTGTTCTTGAGCAATCGTTTCTTGGAGAGAAGCTGTTTGAACACCCACTTTCATCCCTTTTAAATCACTCGTACTTGTGTGGACATCTTTATCTGTCTCTCTGACAACGATATTTTGTCCACCCGTATAGTAAACGTCGGAGAAATCGACACTTTTCTTACGTTCGTTGGTTGGGCTCATACCCGAAATGACCATATCGATTTTTTCTGATTCTAAAGCTGGCAAGAGGCTGTCAAAACCGATATCATCAACTTTTAATTCTACACCCAAATCAGCTGCAATCTTTTGCGCAATCGAGATATCCATCCCAACTATTGTATCTTTCCCATCTACCGCAGCATGGAATTCGTACGGTGGAAAATCAGCACTAGTACCGATAACCAACGTCCCTTTCTTTTGAATGTCCTCTAATGCTGTATCAGCAGCGGATACTGTTTCGACTGGTACAAATAACCCGAAAACAGTCATCAAACTAAGTATAATTAAATATAATGATTTCTTTTTCATCTGTTTTCCCCTTTTCTGATTTTAGTTGCTCTTGAACTTATAAATCATAATAACAGAATAAGAATATTTATACAATATTTTTTAATAATATTTACTTATTTACGCTATAATCAGCTATATATGCATATTATTATGTATATATTAGGTTTAAGTAAATTTTGTACGGAAAGTATTGTTTTAATTGAAATTTGGCGCTACTATAAGACTATACGAAAAAGGAGGCAGCATATGGGACTAATTCATAAATCAGAAACAAGCTTAGATGATTTGTTTAGTAAATTCGCTATTGACCCTGAGGAAGAGATCATTGTTCCTCAACCTGAAAAAGACGCTCTTTTCGATGAAAATAAAAAAACGATTTCTTTAGAAAAAAATGATAAAAAAAGAAACATTGGATGATGATCATCATCCAATGTTTCTTTTTTTGGTTATTCGACCCGATGACGGCTTCTTTCTTCAGAAAACCCATCCGGATAACGTTGTCTCAATTTTTCAATATTTTGTACTGCTGCTTCTTCAAAAGGAATGTCAGCCCATTCTGCAATTTGAGATAAGTACCATAAAACGTCCCCAAGTTCTTTGGTTAGTTCTTTTTTATCTAGATCATGACCATGAAAAGTATACTTTTTAACTAAATCGACTAATTCACCAGCTTCACTAGCTACTCCTAAAGCGCAATTGGTTAATACTTGTTCATTTCCATATAAAGTACGATTGGCTAATTTTTGATATTCATTAAATTCCATTTTGAAATAACTCCTTTAGTCTTTCTATTCTACATTTTTCAATATTCTAAAACTTGCCTCCATAGCATCCAAAGTTTGTTCAATGTCTTCTATAGTATGAGTAGTGGATAAAAAGATTCCTTCAAATTGAGAAGGAGGCAACAATACACCATGATTGATCATTTCTTTATAATAGTCAGCAAAAAATTGTGTATCACTTGCTTTACTTTGCGCATAATTAGTTACTGGACCTTCATTAAAAAATAATCCAATCATACTTCCTGCACGGTTGATCGTAATAGGAACATCATATAGAGCGCTTAAGGAAAGGATTCCTTTTTCTAAGACATTTCCTAGATCCTCAAAGTAAGTATAATTTTCTTCAGTTAATTGAGAAAGTGTAGCAATTCCTGCAGCCATCGCAATTGGATTGCCTGATAGCGTACCTGCTTGATAAACGCTGCCCGCTGGTGCAATATGTTCCATGATATCTTTTCTTCCGCCATAAGCTCCTACAGGAACGCCTCCACCAATAACTTTTCCTAAACAAGTTAAATCCGGCAACACATTATAGTACCCTTGAGCACTGTGGTAGCCTACTCTAAAGCCAGACATTACTTCGTCAAATATCAATAAAGCACCGTCTTTTTCGGTTAACGACCGCAAGCCTTCTAAAAAACCTTTCAATGGTGGTATAACGCCCATATTGCCCGCTACAGGCTCTATGATGACAGCTGCAATCTCACCGGGATAAGTTTGAAAAAGCTCTTCGATCGCTTCTAGATCATTATAAGGGGCAACCAGTGTATTTGATGTTGTACTTTTTGGGACCCCAGGTGAATCGGGTAAGCCTAGTGTCGCAACACCAGAGCCAACTTTTACCAATAAAGCATCATCATGACCATGATAGCTTCCTTCTAACTTAACGATTTTATCTCGATTTGTAAAACCTCTTGCCAAACGTAAAGCGCTCATTGTTGCTTCTGTTCCAGAGTTTACAAAACGAACCATTTCTACAGAGGGAACGCGTTGGATGACCAATTCAGCTAATTGGTTTTCTAAAAGAGTTGGCATCCCAAAACTTGTTCCAAGACTTGCTGTACGTTGAATTTCCTTTATGACTTGATCATTTGCATGACCTAAGATCAATGGACCCCAACCTAGAACATAATCAATGTAGTCATTTCCATCTATATCAACAACATGGCTTCCTTTACCTTTTTGAATAAATACAGGAGGCACATCTACTGATTTAAATGCTCTTACCGGACTGTTTACTCCCCCAGGCATTAAATTTAACGCCTTTTCAAAAGCTTGTTCAGATTGTTTTGTTTGTCGTCTCAACGCTGATCCCCTGACTTTCTGCCACAAGTACTTCAGCGGGCTGTTCTGTCTCTTCTGACCCGACTGAGATCCCTAATGCTTTGGCGAATAATTCTAGCTCATTTTTTGATTCTTTTGATGTATTTTTCCTGGCATACTCTTTCAATGATTCGATTGGTTTCCGTTTCATTTGATTGATCATACTGTGCATATGCTTGTTGATCAAAAGAATTTGATGTGCCGTTAATTCTGGCAATTTTCGCTCTAAACTAGTCAACGTCTTTTCTTTTAATTCTAGCATGTGCTCATTTAGTTCGTCTAAATAAGGAACAGCATTTCTTTCTTGGTACCATTGTTTAAAGGCTGCTACTTCTTCATTCAGATTCGTTGTAATTTTTCTAACGATTTTTTCTTTATCGGAATCGACTTCCTCTAAACGAAAACTAATTTGATCCATATCAAAAACTTGGATCCCTTCAATATATTGGATGCTGGGTTCAATATTTCTTGGAACAGCAAAATCCATAAATAGTTGCTTTTTCATCGTTAAACGAATAGCCGCCATCTCTTCAATTGTCTTTTCTGTTATTAAGTGATAGGGTGCTTTCGTAGCAGCGATCACACCGTCTGCAACAGCTATAGACATCGGTAAATGGTCAAAGTCAGCTGTGAAAAAATAACGGTTCAACACATCCGAATGACGTGTTGTTTGTGCCCATAAATTTAGTTCGTGTGCTAAATCATTAACTTTCTGTTCATTACGACCAGTTAGTGTTATATGAGTAGACCCTTGATAGAATAGCGTTTTTGCTGTTAATCGAACCATCTTTCCTGATCCGATCAAAAGAAATCGTTTATCTACAATACTTTCCCACTCTTCTTTATATAGTTTGACCGCAGCTGTTCCAGGGTTATAAGATAATTGATCTAAGTTCGTTTTAGTATGCATTTTTTTAGAAAAAGAAATGGCTTTATTAAATAAAGAATTTAGAATGGGGCCAGATGTCTTTTGTTCGATAGCGACAGCAAAAGCTTGTTTTACTTGGCTTAGAATTTGAGTTTCGCCAATGATCAACGAATCAAGTCCTGTAGCAACCTTAAAAAGATGTTCAGCAGCTTCATAATTAGACTTCCCATAACTTGTTGATATAACTTCAGAAATTTCATACCCTGTATGATCTGAAAGATAACGCAACATCTCTCCATGCATAAATTTAGTTTGATCAATATAAAGATAGTATTCTATCCGATTGCACGTTGACAGAATCACCGCCTCTTCAACTCCTAAAAATGATTTGATTTCAGCAAGTTGTTCAGGCAATTTTTTCTCTTCAATTGTATAGTTTTCTCTAATTTCTATTGGCGTCGTTTTATGACTGACCCCGTATAATAAGATTTTCAATAGTACCATCCTCTTATTTTTCATCATTCTAATGGATAACGCTAGAGAAGATAGAATTCTACCTTCTATCTTTTCTAGCGCTATCCTATCAATTGTTTTTGACTTGTTTACGTTACTTAGAGAAGTAATCAGCTTTTAATGTATGATTCGATTAGACTCCATGCTTTCTCTTTTCCTTCTCCTGTTTCAGAAGAAAAAAGAACGAAATCGTCTTCTTCTCTTAAATTCAACTTATCTTTAACGATTTTTATGTGTTTGTTCCATTTCCCTCTGGGGATCTTATCTGCTTTTGTAGCGACTACGATAACTGGAATAGAATGGTACTTTAAAAACTCATACATTTGCACATCATCTTCTGTTGGTGGGTGTCTTAGATCTACTATCGAAAGAGCTGCTTTTAAAGGCTCTCTTTGAGTAAAGTAAGTTTCAAGCATTTGTCCCCATTTTGCACGTTCCGTTTTAGATACTTTAGCATACCCGTATCCTGGAACATCTACGAAATAAAAACTATCTTCTATTATATAATAATTTAATGTTTGAGTTTTTCCTGGTTTTCCTGAAGTTCTAGCTAACCCTTTTCGGTTGATCAATGTATTAATGAATGACGATTTTCCAACATTTGAACGTCCGGCTAAAGCTATTTCAGGTAACCCTGTGTTTGGATATTGGGCAGGCGAAACCGCACTGATGACAATATCAGCTTTATTTACTTTCATTTTCTAATCTCCATCTCTAAATATAAATTCTTTTATCATTTTAACATATTAATGCAATCAATGACATTTTAAATTTAAATCAATCTTGACTTTGTGCATAGAATCTCACAATTTAATGAACAAATAAACAGAGCCGAGACAAAATAACTTGTCTCAGCTCTGTTTATGGTTCTTTTTGATTAGTAAAATCAGTTGATCTTTTTGCCTTCAATGTCAAAGAAATCAGGAAGACCTGAACCACTAACTGTATCTTTTGTGATCACACATTTAACGATTTCTGGGCGACTAGGTAAGTCAAACATGATTTCTAACATGATTGATTCAATAATAGACCGTAAACCACGTGCACCAGTATTGCGCTCGATAGCTTTTTTAGCGATCTCTGTTAAGGAATCATCTTCAAATTCTAGCTCAACTTCATCCAAACTTAATAATTTTTTGTATTGTTTGACAAGAGCATTTTTAGGTTTTGTTAAAATATGGACTAAATCATCTTCAGTTAATTTTTCTAACGCAGCCATTACTGGTAAACGTCCGATAAATTCTGGAATCAATCCAAATTTCAATAGATCTTCTGGGATAATTTGTTGCATAACGCTTTGGCCTTCTTCTATTTTTTTCTTAGCAGAACCAAAACCAATTACTTTTTCTCCCATACGATTTTTAACGATCGTTTCGATCCCGTCAAAAGCACCACCTACAATAAATAATATATTGCTTGTGTCTAATTGAATAAACTCTTGATGAGGGTGTTTTCTGCCGCCTTGTGGCGGAACATTTGCAACAGTACCTTCTAAAATTTTAAGCAAGGCTTGTTGCACACCTTCTCCACTTACATCACGTGTAATCGATACATTTTCACCTTTACGCGCAATTTTATCGATTTCATCAATATAAATGATCCCTTTTTGAGCTCGTTCTACATCATAATCGGCTGCTTGCATTAGTTTTAAAAGAATGTTTTCAACATCTTCACCAACATAACCGGCTTCTGTTAAACTAGTAGCATCTGCAATTGCAAATGGAACATTTAAAATACGAGCCAAACTTTGAGCAAGGAAAGTTTTTCCTGATCCCGTTGGACCAATCAAACAAATATTACTTTTTTGTAATTCTATGTCATCTTTTTCGTCTCCACCAATTTGATTTACGCGTTTATAATGGTTATAGACTGCTACAGATAATGATTTTTTAGCTTGTTCTTGTCCGATAACATAATCATTTAATATTGCTCTGATTTCATGAGGTTTAGGCACTTCTAAAAATTCCCCATATCCTGCATCACCAAATTCTTCGTCAATGATTTCTTTACACAAATCAATGCATTCATTACAAATGTATACACCTGGACCAGCAACAATTTTTTTAACTTGATCTTGTGATTTGCCACAAAATGAGCAGCTCACAGGACCTTTTATTTCTTCATCATTAAACATTCATGTCCACCTCTATTCTCATTCATCCCACTTATAATAGTAGCAGATTTGTCACCCATAATACAATGAGATTCGTTCAAATCTTAAATAGCATAGCATAATAATTTCCTTAATGCTATGATTTAACCTGCTTCTCTTTCAATCAAAAGGAAAGAACTCCAAAAGGTATTCCTTTTTGAAGTCCTTTCCTTTTAGTATTTTTGTTTATGAGTAATGAATAAGCAATTATTTTTCTTTAGCTGTTTCAGTAATTAGATCGATAGCTTTTTTCATTGAGATGTCATGTTTCAACATTTCTGGAGTCAATGCAGCACGGACAGCTTTTTCATCCATACCATATTGTTCGCCTAAGTTGTTGATTTCTGCATTAACTTCTTCTTCAGAAGTTTCAAATTTTTCTGCTTCAACAATAGCTTCTAGAACTAAGTTTGTGCGAGTTCTTAAGTCAGCGTCAGATTCCATTTGTTTGTGCAGATCTTTTTCTGTAGTACCTGTAATTTGGTAGTACATTTCAGGTTCAACACCTTGGCGTTTCATATCATTTAAGAATACATCCATTTGACGGTGAACTTCGTCATGGACCATTGCCCATGGAAGATCTTCAATTTTTGCATTGTCAACTGCTTGACGGATAGCTGCTTCTTCGATTGCTTCATCTGCAGCAGTCGTTTTAGCTTCTGTTAATTCAGTTTTAATTTTTTCTTTTAATTCTGCTAATGTTTCAACTTCTTCATCCACATCTTTAGCAAATTCATCATCTAGCTTTGGTAATTCTTTAGCTTTAACTTCGTGCACTTTTACTTTAAATGTTACAGCAGCACCTTTTAAATCTTCAGCATGGTAATCTTCAGGGAAAGTTAAATCAACATCTAATTCATCTCCAGCTTTAACGCCAACAAGTTTTTCTTCAAAACCTGGAATGAATGAGTTTGAACCTAATTCTAATGAATGATTTTCGCCTTTGCCGCCTTCAAAAACAACGCCGTCTTTAAATCCTTCATAATCAATAACGACTGTATCGCCATTAACTGCAGCATCTTCTTTCAATACTAATTCAGCTTGTGCAGCACGTTTTTCTTCAATATTTTTTTCAACATCTTCATCTGTTACTTCTCGATCTTGTTTTTCAACTGTTAAGCCTTTGTATTCACCTAATTCAACTTCAGGTTTCACAGTAACTTCAGCTTCAATAACCCAAGGCTCGCCTTTTTCCATAGATTTAACGTCGATTTTTGGTTGTGAAACTGGATCAAGGCCAGCTTCTACTACTGCAGCATCATATGCTTCTGGTAATACAGCATTCAATGCATCTTCATATAAAGCTTCTTCACCATATTGTTTGTTGAAAATTGTACGAGGAACTTTTCCTTTACGGAATCCTGGTACGCTGATTGTAGATTTTACTTTGTTAAAAGCAGTATCTAAACCTTCTTTAATTTTTTCTTCTGAAATTTCAAATGTTAAGACACCATCATTAGTGCCCTTTTTTTCCCAATTTACAGTCATATTATATTTCCCTCCGAAACACTCTATTTTTCGCAATAAAAAAGCAATTGCATACTCATTAATAGTACACTAAAGCCGGAAATTTGTAAATAAAAACAACGAATTAAGGGTAAAACAGATCTACTTATCGTTCTCGTTTTAAACTGACTACTTGAAAATCAATCAACCTAAATCTATTAATTCTTGATCGACTCTATGCATCCATTCTTCCATCTTTTTAGTATCAGAATGAGATCCACTGGCTACTAGGTAAAAATTATCATAGCGTTTTTGATACAATTCGACCCATTTTAGCGGAGAAGTGATAACTTCCTCAATGAAGGGATAAAGTATGAAGAAATGAAGAGAAGCTTCTTGAACCATAGCTTGGTACAGTGAAGGGTCATCTTGTTCGACACGTTCAGATAGCAACGACATCACTTCTTGAAAAATCACATTATTTTCAATTGATGTTAATACTGAGGGCTGGATCGTTCTTTTTTCTTTTATCCAATAAATATCAAAATGGCCCTTTACATGTTCCATAGCTAGACGTTCAATGGCAGTCGCTTTAATGATGCCATTGACGAAAGGATTTGACAATATCGGTTCTGCAGCTTCGATAAAAGGGCCTAATGGAATCTTTTCTAATTCTTTCATAATGGTGGACTGTTCCGCAAAAGATTTATTTCCCAAAGAATAAGCTTCTTTTATTAAATGTTCAATTTTCTTCTGCTTTTCAAGCTCAACTTTAGTCCGTTCTTCCTCTAACATCTCTTGGACGGCCATCCAATTTTCCTCCGTAGTGTCTTTTGAAGGATACTTTTTTTTGCGGAATAGCAGAGCCTGTTCCGCTTGAAGAAATAGGTGGCACTTTATTAAAATGGCTGTATAGAAAATAGCTAATGATTCTTCCTTTTCATAAAAAGAACATTTATCGTCTGCTATTTCTTTCGCTTTTTGGTAGTCTCCAACTTGGTATAATGCAGTTGTATAATTTGTATTTAACAATTCATCCTGTTCCAATTTATATGCCCTCTCGAAGAATGGGATAGCTTCTTCCATTCTTCCTGTTAAGAAACAGTCCATTGCTTCTTTTTTATACCATGCATAATTTTTTGGAAAAGGTACCGTTTCTCCCATATTGTCACTCTCCTGCATTTGTGTCATTTGATTGTACTTGTTGCTCTTCTTTTTTTTACTTAGTTTCATTTTAGCATACTAATGTTTGATTAAGTGATAGAAACTGGATCCTCTAAAACTTTTAGTTTTTCTAGATCAGCTGCTTAAATTTTTTTGGGGAACGCTATGTGTTAACTGACTTAAAGGAACCACAAATTTATTTTCAACTATAAAAAGGACCGAAAAGCATTCTTTCTGCTTTTTGGTCCTTTTTATGATCGAATAAAAATCAATATTTTCTAAACCTTTGGTAACGTTCTTCAACCAGTTGTTCCGGCGTTTTTGTAGAAAGTTCTTTTAAAGTTGAACTGATTTGCTCGCGCATATCTTTAAGGATATGCTCGTGAGACAGCAACTCTTCCTTATTGGTTTCTGGCAGTATAAAATCAATTACATCAAGACCTAATAAATCTTGAGCAGTTAATTTCATCAATTCAGCTGCTTCTTTCGATCTTGATGCATTTTTCCATAGTATAGAAGAAAAACCTTCAGGGGAAAGAACGGAATACATCGTATGTTCCATCATCCATACCTGATTTCCCATAGCTAAAGCTAAAGCTCCTCCGCTACCACCTTCACCAATTATAATGGAAAGAATAGGTACTTTTAATTTACTCATCTCAATCAGATTACGTGCAATAGCTTCTCCTTGCCCACGTTCTTCGGCTTCAACTCCACAGTAAGCACCAGAAGTATTGACAAAGGTTATGACAGGTCGATTAAATTTTTCGGCTTGTTTCATCAAACGCAACGCTTTTCGATAACCTTCAGGATGAGGAGATCCAAAATTACGCAAGATGTTTTCTTTTATCTCATGCCCTTTTTGATTCCCTATGACGGTTACTGGTTGTCCATTCAATGTAGCTATTCCACCGACAATTGCTTTATCATCATGAAAAGAACGATCGCCATGGAATTCAATAAAATCGTTAAAGACGGATTCCATTATTTCTAAAGCTGTTAATCGTGATGTTTTTCTTGATAGAGCAACGATTTCCATAGCTTCTTTCAACTCGTTCACCTTCTTTATAAAAATACGTACAAGAAAAATCTATTGATGGATCCGTAAAATTTGACTCAAGGTTTCTTTTAAGTCTTTTCTTAATACGATTTTATCAATAAATCCATTTTCTAAAACAGACTCTGCAAGCTGAAAATCATCGGGCAGTTCTTCGTTCATAGTTTGTTCAATAACACGTCTTCCCGCAAAACCAACTAATGCTTGAGGTTCTGATAAAATAATATCTCCCTGCATAGCAAAACTAGCCGTTACACCACCTGTTGTCGGATCAGTTAATACAGTGACATATAAAAGACCAGCATCACTATGGCGTGCAACAGATCCGCTGATTTTTGCCATTTGCATCAACGATAAGATACTCTCTTGCATCCTAGCTCCGCCAGAGGCCGTAAAGATGATCATTGGCAACTTTTCATTAGTTGCTCTTTCAAATGTCCTGGTAATTTTTTCCCCAACTACTTTTCCCATACTTCCCATTATGAAATGGGAATCCATCACACAAATAGCTGTTTCCAATCCATCGATCAATCCTTTTCCGGTCAAGACAGCTTCATGAAGATCTGTGTTCATTTGAGCTTGTTTGATTTTTTTATCATAATTCGGAAAATCCAGTGGGTTTTCGAACGGAATATCTTGATTCCATTCTTCAAAACTGCCTTCATCGAGCGTTAAATGAATCCGTTTTTGAGCCCGGATCCTAAAAGTATACCCGCATTCTGGACAGATCTTCTGCGTCCCTAAATCTTTTGTATAAATAGCTTTTTTACAACTAGGACATTGTGCAAACATACCATCTGGTACCATTGGAGCATCAATTTCTTCATCCAGTTGTGTATGTTTAGTAATTGGTATATACGCTCTTTTTTTAAATAACTGCATACTGTCACCTCTTTTATTTGCTGCTTTTTGAATGAGATGTTCTTGTTAATCCAAAACAAGTTTATTCAACACGAGGTTCCCATTCTTTCAGAAAGACATCTTGTAAAAAGCTTGTATCGTATTCTCCATTGACAAATCGTTTATCCATTAATAAATCTTCTTGGAAAAATTGATTGCTGATAATACCATCAATAACCATTTCGCCTAAAGCGCGCTGCATTTTAGCAATTGCTTCAGTACGATCCGCACCTTTTGTAATGATTTTAGCAATCATGGCATCATAATAAGGTGGGATATCGGCTCCAGCAAACATGGCACTGTCGACCCTTAATCCATTTCCTCCGCTAGGCATCATTAAGTACTGTATCGTACCAGGTGAAGGCGCAAAATTAAAAGCAGGATTTTCAGCATTGATGCGACATTCGATCGTGTGTCCGGTCAAACGGACATCACTTTGTTTGATCGATAATTCTTCCCCACTTGCAATCAATAATTGTTCTTTTACAATATCGATTTCAGTAGCCATTTCCGTTACCGGGTGTTCAACTTGGATCCGCGTATTCATTTCCATAAAATAGAACTCGCCGTTTTGATCTAGTAAAAATTCAATCGTCCCAGCATTTTTATAACCGACCGACTTTGCAGCACGAACAGCCGTTTCTCCAAGCTTCTTTCGTTGTTCTTCATTGATAGCAACAGAAGGTGACTCTTCGATCACTTTTTGATTGTTGCGTTGCAAAGAACAATCGCGTTCACCCAGATGGATCACATTTCCATAATGGTCACCTAGCAATTGTACTTCAATGTGGCGTGCATGTTCAATGATTTTTTCCATATACATCTGATTATCGCCAAAAGCTGCTTTAGCTTCGTTTTTGGCATTATTGAAGGCTGTTACTAACTCTTCGCTTCTAAGGACTTTTCGCATGCCTTTTCCGCCACCACCAGCTGCGGCTTTTACCATTACTGGATAACCTAATCGATCTGCCAGTTGTTTAGCTTCATTAGTATCGGTAATGAAACCTTCACTTCCTGGAATAACCGGTACGTTTGCTTCAATCATAAGAGCCCGCGCGTTTGCTTTATTTCCCATTTGATCAATAGTGACCGCATCTGGTCCGATGAATGTAACGTTCATCTCTTTACACATGGTCGCAAAGGTACTGTTTTCAGATAAAAAACCAAAACCTGGATGAATAGCTTGAGCGTTTGTCACAACAGCAGCACTTAAAATACTTTGCATATTCAAATAAGAATCAGTCGCTTTGGCTGGGCCAATACAAATGGCTTCGTCTGCTAACTGCATATGCAAGGCATCGCGGTCGGCTTCAGAATAAACAGCAACTGTTTGGATTCCCATCTCACGGCAAGCACGAATAATACGAACGGCGATTTCTCCTCGATTGGCGATCAATATTTTTTTAAACATGGGCTTATCTTCCAATAATGAACGTTAATTCAGCTTCACAAACTTTTTTTCCATCTACGTACGCTACAGCTTTTCCGATACCAGCGTAATCTTTCAATTTGATAATGTCGACTTGCAACATCAGTTGGTCACCAGGAACAACTTTTTTACGGAATTTAACTTTGTTCATTCCACCTAAGTAAGCTGTTTGACCCTTGAATCGGTCTAACGTCAACAATGGGATCGATCCTGCTTGAGCAAGTGATTCTAAAATGTAAACTCCTGGCAATACAGGTTCTCCAGGGAAATGACCTTGGAATATTTCTTCATTGATAGTCACATTTTTAAGAGCTAAAACATGTTCACCAGGTATCATTTCGTCAACACGGTCAATAAAGTAGATTGGGTAACGATTCGGGATCAAATCTTGGATTTCTTTAATATTCATTTTTGTCATTAGTATTTTCCTCCTAGGCAATTCTGAACAATGGTTGATTGAATTCAACAACTTGTTCATCTTCTATTAGTATTTCAGTAATTGTTCCATCTACTTCACTTTTGATTTCATTCATCAACTTCATTGCTTCAATAATGCAAAGGGTCTCTCCTATCGTCACCTTATCGCCAACTTTTTTAAAGGCAGGCTGATCTGGTGAAGGTGCCGTATAAACGATACCTACGATCGGAGAATGAATCATTGCTCCCTCGGCAACTATTTCAGCAAGGGGTTCTGAAATGGGCATTTCCTCAAAGGCGGGAGAGGTGTGTTGAATATTTTCTTTACGTACTGGTTCATTAAACCGAGTTTCTTGATCAGTAAGAACTGTTTGATTGTTTAATGGATGAGCAATTGTATTTTTACTCATGCGTAACGTTACATTATCCATTTGCAAATCAAATTCAGTTAATTCTGATTTATCAACTAATTCAAGAATTTCCTTAATTTGATCAAAATCCATGCTTACTGCCCCTCCCATTTCTTAAAGCAAGTTACAGCGTTGTGTCCGCCAAAGCCTAAAGAATTGTTTAATGTGTATTGAATAGCTGTTTTGCGTCCAATGTTAGGAATGTAATCTAAATCGCAAGCTTCATCGGGTACTTGGAATCCGATGGTCGGTGGTAAAAAGCTTTCTTGAAGAGCTTTTATACACGCTATAGCCTCAATAGCTCCAGCAGCACCTAGTAAATGACCGGTCATACTCTTTGTACTTGAAATAGCAACATTTTTTGCTTCTTCACCAAAAGCGTATTTGATCGCCATAGTTTCGGCTGAATCGTTAGCTCCTGTACTCGTTCCGTGTGCATTGATGTAACCAACGTCTGCTGGTGTAATACCGGCTTCAGCCATTGCATCTTGCATCGCACGTCCAGCTCCGCTTCCGTCTGGTGTTGGAGTAGTCATATGGTACCCGTCTCCAGTTGAACCATACCCTACGATCTCAGCATAAATGGTTGCACCGCGTTCTAACGCATGGTCTAACCGTTCCAGCATCAATACGCCAGCACCTTCGCCCATTACAAAACCATCCCGTTCTTTATCAAAAGGGATCGAAGCGCGATCTGGATCAGTACTTGTTGATAGAGCTGTTAAGGCAGCAAATCCAGAAATACCGATCTCATTGATCGTTCCTTCTGCTCCACCAGCTAAAATAACATCTGAATAGCCGTGTTTGATGTTGCGGTAAGCTTCACCGATAGAATTATTACCAGAAGCACAAGCTGTCACGATAGAGGTATTGATTCCTTTAGTACCGATTGCAATTGAAATATTGCCAGCGGCCATATTACCGATCGCCATAGGAACAAAGAAAGGCGCTACACGTTGAGGTCCTTTTGCATTCATCTTGGTGATTTGTTCTTGCATAGCATTCAATCCACCAATACCTGAACCAACAATAACACCAAAACGATTCATGTCTGTTTTTTCGCGATCAATGCCGCTTTCTTCAAATGCTTGAACAGCTGCAGCGACTCCATATCTAGAAAATTCGTCCATTCTTTTTGAAATTTTACGTTGCATATATTTTGTTGCATCGAAATCTTTCAACTCACCTGCAACCGTAATACCTGTTTCAGATGCATCAAATTTTGTAATAGGGGCAATGCCGTTTTTTCCAGCTTTTAGTCCATCCCAAAATTCATCTACCGTATTTCCTAAAGGTGTAACAGCACCCATTCCAGTAATTACTACACGATTCATAGTTGTTCTTCCTCCTTATTAACCATTCATAACCATTCCGCCATCTACATTGATAACTTGTCCAGTAATGTATTTATTCTCGCTTAGAAAAATAGCTACTCGCGCAACATCTTCTACATTACCTAAGTGTTTCAATGGAATTTGACTAACAGCTTGTTCTTTCATCTTGTCAGATAATACATCTGTCATTTCTGTATCAATAAAACCAGGAGCGATAGCATTCACGGTGATACCTCTAGCAGCTAATTCTCGAGCTGCAGATTTCGTCAATCCTACAACACCGGCTTTACTTGCAGCATAGTTTGCTTGTCCAACATTTCCAACAAGTCCGACTACACTAGCCATATTGATGATCGTCCCGCTTTTTTGTTTGAGCATAACTTTTGATGCATGACGAATCGTATTGAACGTTCCTTTTAAATTGATCGAGATCGTTTGGTCAAAATCTTTTTCCGACATCCGCATTAAAAGCATATCATGTGTAACACCGGCATTATTAACTAAAATATCGACACTTCCAAAAAATGTTTTTGTTTCATCGATCAATTGTTTGGCAAAATCAAAATCACTGACGTCCCCTAAAATAGTGTGCGTCTTTACACCGTAACTTTCTATTTCAGAGATGAGTTCTTCAGAAATTGGTTTTCTTCCATTTAAGACAATATTTGCACCAGCTTTAGCAAATTCTACAGCAACTGCTTTTCCTATGCCTCTTGAACTGCCTGTAACAATAACTGTTTGATTTTTTAAAGTCATGTACTCATCCCTTTTAATGTATTAGGCCAATGCATTTAGTTCAGCCAGTTTATCTAATGTTTTTGCTAAGGTCTTTTCATTTTCGACATTTAATATGGTCACTGTTTTATCAATTTTTTTGATGAAACTGCTTAATGTCTTTCCAGGTCCAACTTCAATAAATGTATCTACTCCTAGATCAATCATGGTTTTCACACTATCTTCCCAATACACAGGAGACATCACTTGTTTGACCATCATTTCTTTGATCTGCTCTTTGTCTTGAAAAACTTCAGCAAGCGTATTACTGACGATAGAAAGAGTTGGTTCATTCATTGAAACAGATGTAATAGCTTCTTTTAATTGGATCGAAGCAGGTTCTAGCAGTTGTGTATGGAAGGGACCGCTCACTTGCAAAGGCACAACACGTTTTGCGCCTCGTTCAAGCAATAGTTCACCGGCTTTTTCAACAGCTTCTTTGATACCGCCAATGGCGATCTGTCCAGGCATGTTGTAATTAGCTGGAGAGACGACTCCGATTTCACTTGCTTCAGCACATGTATCTTCGACCGTTTGGCGATCAAGTCCCATGACTGCACTCATAGCACCTTCACCTAAGGGAACAGCATCTGTCATATATTGGCCTCTTTTTTTTACCAATCTGACCGCGTCTTTAAATGAAAGCACATTTGCTTTAACGAAAGCACTATACTCGCCTAAACTTAAACCAGCTACAACATCCGGTTCAATGCCTTTTTCTTTTAGTAATGCATCGATTGCTAGACTAGTCGTTAGAATAGCGGGCTGAGTATAGGTCGTTTGATGCAGAAAGTCATTTTCTTCAAAGCACAATTTTGCCATGTCTAAATCTAAAAAGGCACTTGCTTGATCAAAAACTTCTCGGACTACAGGATACTTTTCATACAATTCTTGACCCATACCAAAGTATTGAGCTCCTTGTCCACTATATACAAAGGCAATTTTCATGTGGATCTCGTCTCCTTTATAACGGTAATTTGGCTATAAAAAAAATCATCCCTTTTATACATATCAATAAGAGAAATAATCGAAAAAAACTAGAAAACTATTTGAAGCAAAAAGAACTCCTTTTAGCTTTCTAGTTTTTTTCATTTAAGTTCACCTTATTTTGAAATAAGGTTGGCTTGTTCTTTAATTACTTCTTGATATTGATGCATTAATTCTTGGATGATCTCATGACAACTTTGTTCTTTAAAAACTAAACCAGCACTTTGTCCAGACATAAATGATCCAGTTTCTTTATCTCCGTCAACAACTGCCCGTCTTAAAGCACCTTTGCCAAGTTCTTCTAAACGATTAAAATCTGGTTTTTCATCACTAGTAATATCTTTTTCGACTTTTAAGTACTTACGTGTTAGTTTATTACGAAGTACACGTACTGGATGACCAGTAATTTGACCGGTAACCACAGTATCGATGTCTTTTGCTTTCAAAATAGCATCTTTAAAATTTTGATGTACTGTACTTTCGTGAGCAACAACAAAACGCGTACCTAATTGAACAGCTGAAGCGCCTAACATAAAGGCAGCTGCAACACCACGTCCATCAGCGATACCGCCTGCTGCAATGACGGGTACTGAAACAGCATCCACCACTTGCGGCACTAAGTTCATCGTTGTCGTTTTACCGATATGTCCGCCAGCTTCCATACCTTCACAAATAATTGCATCTGCACCCTCATTTTCCATTCTTCTAGCTAATGCTACTGAAGCAACAACTGGAATAACGACTGTACCAACACTTTTAAATTGATTCATGTATTTCCCTGGGCTTCCAGCACCAGTAGTTACTACTCTTACTTTTTCTTCACAGATAACTTTTACAATATCATCTACGTTTGGTGATGTTAATAGAACGTTGATACCGAAAGGTTTATCTGTTAATTTTTTCGTTTCTTTAATCAGTTCTCGCACAATTTCACCTGAAGCATATCCGCAAGCCAGTATTCCTAGACCGCCAGCATTTGAAACGGCACTCACTAAACTAGGATTAGCGACCCAAGACATTGCGCCTTGTATAATTGGGTATTTGATTCCAAGTTTTTCAATTAATTCGGACTGCATACAGGTACCTGCTTTCTTTTAAATGTTTATTTTTTTGCTAATTCAACTTCGACAAAAGTAACGATATTTTGAACAGTTATTAAACCTTCTTCAGATTCGATCTTGATATCAAATTCATCTTCGATATCATTGATGATTTGGAATAAGTCTAAGCTATCTGCTTCTAAATCTTCACGGAAATTTGTTTCTAATTGTACTTCTTCTACCTCTTTGTCTAATTGGTCCACGATGATTGCTTGAATTTTTTCGAATGTCATTTTATATTTCCTCCATTTATAGTTGTTTTTTTATTTGCTTATTTTTTTAAGCCTAAGCAGGCCGTTGTAACCTCTTTAAAGTTGAATAAGGATGGAACCCCAGGTGAGTCCTCCACCAAATCCAGTCAAAATAACTTTTTTCTCACTGCCTAAAACTAATTCCCCATTTGTCAAAAGTTCATCTAACAAAATTGGAATACTAGCCGCAGAAGTATTTCCGTATTCGGCGATATTCGTTGCAAATTTTTCAGCTGGTATTTTCAGCTTCTTAGCAATTGCTTTCAGAATGCGGTAGTTCGCTTGATGAGCAATGATACAATCAATATCTTCAGTACTGCTATTCGATGCTTCAATAACTGTTCTAATGCTTTCAGGCACACTGCGTATTGCAAAATCAAATATTGCTCTTCCATCCATTTGAAGAAAATCATTTTTTTTAGCTTGCTCCAATTGGAAGTTAGAAACGACACGTCTGCCTGCTGTAAGAGCTTCTCCGCGGCTGCCGTCAGAATGGATATCTTCTCCTAAAAAGCTGCCCTCTGTTTCTGTTGCTCCTAGCAGAACTCCGCCCGCTCCATCACCGAACAAAACGGCTGTGCTGCGGTCTTGCCAATCAATCATTTTCGACATGACTTCTCCACCAAGAACTAAGCCGTATTGATAAGCACCACTTTGGATCAGTTTTTCAGCAATTGATAATGCATAAATAAAACCAGAACATGCTGCATTTACATCAAAAGCCATTACGGGTTTCGCTCCGATATAATCTTGAACTAAACAAGCTGTTGAAGGACTTGATCCATCAGGGGTCATTGTCGCAACAATAATAAAATCAATTTCTTTAGCAGAAATGCCTGTTTTCTCAAGAATATCCAATGCTGCTTTGCCGCAAAGAATCGAGGTGTCTTCGCCATCACTGATGTGACGGTTTTCTATACCTGTACGAGTTCTGATCCATTCATCGTTGGTATCCATTATTTCTTCTAGCATAGCGTTTGAAACTTTTTTTTTCGGAATGTAACTTCCGGCACCCATGATTTTTGCCTTCATTGATTTCATCCCTGTTCTTATAAATTATTTTTTATACGGTGTAAGAAAACATGAAGATTTTCTAAGCTTTTAATCAACATTTCTGCTTCTTCTTTATTTAAGCCTTCAATCGTTTCTTTCACCATATCTCGATGAAATTTATTATGAAGACGATACAATAATCGACCTTTTTTTGTTAAGCCCAACTTGACCACTCGTCGATCATTATCGTTTCGGATGCGTTCAACATATCCTTTTTTTACTAGGTTATTAACGGAGACCGTTAAGGTTCCGACTGTGATTGCCAGTTTCTTTGAAACTTCTGTAGTTGTATGAACACCATACATCCCAATAGCTTCAATTGTGTGCATTTCTTTTATTGAAATATCCTTAAACGTGCTGTTTTGAAGAGCACCTTCTTCAATTGTCAGGACTTCATTAAAAATCGTTACTAAGTAAGAATTAATTTCAGGAATTAATTCGTCCACATCAACTCCTCCGTTCTTTCGAATTATCAAATTGGTCAATTACTTTGAACATCAAATTGTTTGACCATCAAACTATATTATTTTTTATCTAAAGTGTCAAGAATAAATATAAGTTATTTTTTAAATTTAATTTAAAATGCTTTTTTACCAATAGATACAGCACTAAAAAATAATTTGATTATCAAAGTATTTTATCGCAAAAAGCAATTTTTTATATTTTCAAGCCAAGAAAAAAAGATTGTTTTTCGAATTTTTTTTAACAATTATTTATTAATGTATGACGGTTTGTCAAATTAAGTGCAACACCTTTTCCATAAACGCTTCGTATGGTGTTTTCCAGTCCAGGCATTTTCTGGGCCGATTATTAATCAAGGAAAGAGCTTCTTCAACTTCCTCTGTGAGAATGGTATCAAAATTCGTTCGTTTTGGGAAAAACTCCCTGAAAAGGCCATTACTATTTTCATTACTTCCTCTCTGCCAAGCAGCGTACGCATCAGCGAAGTACATTGGAATGTTCAACTCTGATTCAATCACGGTATAACAGGCAAATTCTTTTCCTCTATCCGTTGTAAAGCTTTGAAAGGCTTCTCGTGGATAAAGAGCATGAAGAGTTCGAATGGCTCGCTCCATTGACTTTGCGGAACGATCCGGTATAAGAATGGCTTTATACCAACGGGTTTGACGTTCTACAAAGGTGGCAACACAGCCCTTCGCTTGACCACGACCTGAGACAACAGTATCCAACTCCCAATGACCAAAAGTCGTGCGTTTTCTGATTTCTTTTGGCCGTTTGGAAATCGGTGTGCCGACAACAAATCGACCTCTTGTTTCCTTTGGTTTTTGACGCTTCCCTTTCTGACGCAAGACCGTCAAAGGCACGTCAAGCAAACCGGCATAAATCCAGCGGTAAATGGTTTTGAAGGTCAAGGATCCTTGAAGTAAACGGCCACTAATTTGTTCTGGAGACCACGTTTGATCCAACTTTTCTTGGATAACTATTTTTAGCGAGGCTGTTAGTTTAGAATGAGCCCCGCAGGCAGCTTTCCTTTGATTATAAGATGTTTGAGCTTTTTCCGCTTGGTAGTTTGGGTTTCGTTGGCATTCTCTAGAAACGGACGAGGGAGAGCGATTTAGCTTTTTCGCAATTGTACGAATGGACATCTTAAGTTCAAGATAGACTTCTATTTTGGAACGTTCGGTTATGGTAAAATGAGTGTAGCTCATGACAACTCCTCCAATCGAATGGTAGTGTGGTAACTTCATTCTATACGAGGACGTCATGGGTTTCTTTTATTTCGTCTTGGGTGTTGCACTTAATATTACAATTCATCGAAAAAAAAAAGTTGAGACGATTTGTCCCAACTTTTTCTTGCTATTATTTAGCTTCAACGGATATAAATTCTTCTATGTCTTTAAAGTTCACAATAGTTTTACTTTCCATTATGTCTTTCATTTTATCAGAAGACTTTTCCCAATAGATTTCAACCACGGCACTATTATTCAATAATTTGATGATTGTTCCAGCCATTTTTTCATCTCTGAAAGAAAAAATGATTCTATCTCCTACATCAGGTCTAAAAGAAGCTTTTATTTCATCAATAATAATGATTGCTTCATCATACGGCACGCCTAAAAGGGTCGCAATTCTTGATTTGCTGGCACCTTTTCGAAGTTCAACCTCAACTAAAGACTGAATTTCTTCGGTAATAATTTTCCCCATGTAAATCCCCTCATCTCTTTGGTTCTTATTTGAGCGTTTTCCAATAAATTCTCTTAATGGAATCCATCATACCATATTTAAGCAAGAAAATGAAGCATAAGAAAATGAGAGTCCTTACCAGCACTCTTACAGTGAAAGCTTAGAGGGATTTTTCATAGGAGCAATTAAATAAGTTTTTTACTTAAATGAACTAGCACGATACCCTACTTTTTTTAATAATTCAATCAAAGTACTTTTTTCATCTTCACTAAGCACACTAAATAGATTTGAAATCAATTTTTCATGCTGCGGGAAAGCTTCTTGCATAAAAGCTGTACCTTTTTCAGAGATTGAAATAGTTGTCACACGGCGATCGGTAGCTGACGGAGTTCGTTTTATAAATTCCTTCTTTTCCAATTTGTCTACGACATACGTAATGCTGCTGCTGGCTAGTAATATTTTTTTACCAATATATTGAATAGGTTGATCTCCTTTACTATAAAGAAGCTCTAAAACTGAAAATTCAGTAGGGTTTACGCCATATTTTGTCATATCTTTTTTTATAACATCTTGTACACTTGAAGAAGATTTCAGTAATACTGTTAAGGTTTTTAATGCTTTAGCTGTGTCATCCATCATGTCTTATCACCTTTCCATTTGAACATATCTAAAAATCCTATTACTTTAAATAAATTTATCTTCATTTCGAGATAAATATACCATTATGAATAGATAACTGTCAAATAATCTGATACGAATCAAAGCTGCTTAAAAGATAGAGTTGGATTTAAATTACTGGTTATACGTCAAATGATGTAGATACTTCAAAATAAAATTTCTTCTGGAGTGGGCGGGGTTGCTTGAAGTTTTTGGTAAGTAATTTAAGTGATTTATCGGCACTAAAAATTGTAGGTCTCTTTAATTGATCCATATTTCAAAAAAAAGAAGAACGTTCTAGAAATCAGAACGTTCCTCTTAAAATCTAATAGCATGGGTTCTAGCAAATCCCTAACATCAACTTATTAATCGGCTGATCTCTTCGACTCTTCTATCAGCTAGAACTACATGCTACTATAATATATGAGCTCAAACATTTAGTACTTCTGATTGTGTTTCATTAATAATGGTTCGTCAATCAACTAAATGAATGAGCTTGGACAGAATAGCTTCACTCGACTATTCGTCCCAGAAGCCACTTTCACTAGCTTCTATAAAGAGCGTCATGCTCTCTTACTGTGCATGTCTCTCTCTACATACATAATATACCATGTAAGCGTAAACAAGTCAATTAATAAAGCTTTCTATTAAAATTATTTGTTTGGTACACGGTGTTCATACAATCGATCTGACTAATCAGTCTTCACTAGCCAGAATAGAACAAAAAAAAAGAGGGCCTCTTATTCTTAAAAGAGGCTCTCCCTTCATTTTGTAGCTAGTTCCTTTTTTATTTCTTGTTTTTTTCTAGCATTTTTACTTCATCTGCTAGAAGGTTATTTTACACATGAATTATATTTCTATTCATGTGCGTTTTGGATACTTCAATCTCGACTCATTCTATTTCAGGAACTTAGCCACTACATGAAGTTCAGTTAATAGTGTACTATCCCACTATCAACTTTAGAGTCGATTACGCTGACTCTAGTAAAGAAGACATTTTACCTTGTACTTCTTTACACCATTATAATACCAGTAAAATACTAAAATTTCAATTTTAAAGATTGGAAATTTACTTTTTAAAATGTCATAAGTCAGTCTCAGATTTACTCATTATTTCTTAACGGTTTTAGCACGGTTGACCACGCAATGAGTTGATCTAAAAGAGTATTTACTGAAGCTATATGCAGGTCAGCCGGTTTAAATTCATTCATATTTACAAAATCAGTGAATAAAGACATTGCAGGATGTGTACGAACATCTGCAACTTGTAATTCAGCTAAAACAACTCGTAAAGCCTCTGCAGCTCTTACCCCACCAGATGAGCCATAGCTCACAATTCCTGCTGCTTTATTATTCCATTCAGGATAAAGATAATCAATTGCATTCTTTAAAGCCGATGTAATACCATGATTGTATTCGGGAGTGATAAAGACATAGCCATCTAATTCAGCTATTTTTTCAGACCATGGAATAGCTTCTGGCGTAACATATTTTTGACTATACGCTGCTGGGATAGGTTCATTATATAAAGGCAGATTATATTCTGCAATATCGACAATTTCATATTCTGCGTCCCCACGTTTGTCAGCCAATTTTTTTACCCATTGTGCTACTTGTAAGCTGTTTCGTCCTGGACGCGTACTACCTGTAATTATTCCGATTTTCATCATATTTGTTTCTTCCTCCTCTATATGCACCTATTGACTGAATGGGTAAATAATCAAACAATAAATGGATGCGTTTTATTAAATAACTCAGATCAACTATAACGTACTGGATTTTTAGTTGCCACTAATTAACATCACCTGAAAAGTTTATTTTTACTTGTAATTATTTAGTTGTTTTAATAGTTAAAACTTGATTTTTTTTATAAATCTGAAGGAGTGATAATACCCAAAGGAGTTTCTGATACTTTGCCATTTTCCGTTATCAATAAGGCGTCCAATCGACGATCTTTTTTCAATAAGTCTGCGGCAATTTCAACGGACATACTTTTTTTGATAAATAAATAGTTACTTCTATTTTTATCTTTTAAAATAATTTCACCCACTAATGTTTTCTTTAAATAGATTGTTTCATCCTGTAACTGATTGGCTAACCACACTGTGATTCCTTTCTCAGTTAATAAACCGATCAGTTCATTATCCTTATAAATAGGAAAATGGGTAAACTTTTTTTCATTAATGGTTTTTAATACGGCTGTAAATAAATCATCAGAATTGAAGTGGACTACACCTCTCTTGAATAATGGGTAGACTTTTTGTGGGCTTTTTATTTCTTCTTCAATTTGTTCAATATGTTCGACTACTTTATCTGTCGGTTGTGCAATATAGCTATTAGGAATTAGTTTTTTGTGTACCATAACGTTTCTAAGATCTGCAAAAATTTGCAAATCATTTTTATATTTTTTTACCGCAGGATTGCGGTGTTCATTTTCATCTAATAATCGATAAAAAGGTTTTTTATGTTCCTTCTCATTTTCTGAAAAGCTTAGGTGATTGTGGATCCGATTAAAACTGGCAATAAAGCGCTCTGCGTTATTCATTCTATTCCCCTTCTCTGATTCAATACACTATTTTTGATACATTCTGAAGAACTCTCGCCCATATAATAGGAAAGACAACCCCAAGAAAAAACCTGTAATGATCATTAAGCTATTGGCAGTACTTAATTGAATAGTTGGAAAGGCTACTAAAAAAGTCATACACGCATAAAAGACTGCGGTAGCTATTTTGCCAAACCATTTAGCCCCATCGAGTTTTTTACCTTGTCGATAAAGAATAATAGCATTTATTGCCATGAATAATTCTTTGGCTATAAATAATAAAATAACGATCCACATCTTTTCATATCGTGACATCAAACAGATGATAACGGCAACTTGAGTAAGTTTATCAGCAACAGGATCAAGCAATTTACCCACCTCAGTTATTTGATTCAACTTGCGAGCAATAAGTCCATCTAATAAATCTGTCAGACCTGAAAAAACGACGATCATGCCTGCTAAATAATAATCTTTGGTTTCCGTTGCTGTAAGGTATTGGACCGTAAAAATCGGAATAAGAAGCAGCCGGATATAAGATAAGATATTGGGAATAGTAAAAAAATCTCTTATAGGAATTTTCAATTTGCATCACCTCTCAAATAGCGTTACATCTTACACTGATATCCTACCACTTTTACTGTCAATTAAATTAGGCTTACTTTTCATCCATTTTATATTCAACAAAAAACAAACTTTTGAATGCCTTATCTCTGCGTTCAAAAGTTTATTCTCATGTCTTGATCAAAAAAATTACCTCTCTTCAAAATCAAATTCATCGATCGTATAAATTAAATCATCCATATTTGACGTACTGAAGAATGCTTCTTCATTTTCAGGCTGAATTTTCAAGTACATCGGCATGGCTGTATCTGGTTCTAATACTCCAAAAGATTCTTCTGTCAGATAAAACTGTGCTTTATCTAAAATAGTGGCCCCATTAACCGTACTAAAACTGATCGTAATATTAATATTTGTCATAGCCATATCCATTCTGTTCACAATAATAAAGATTGCTTGCATATTCCCTCTTTCACCTAAATACATGCCGGTAAAGTGAATAGCCACATCATTTTCAATCCCGAGTTCTTTTGATTCTTTCATTCTAATTTCTATTTCTTGTAATACGGAATCATTTTCTAATGTCAAATTTTGGTCTAGCTCCATTTTTTGCGGTACAAGTGGGATTTCCATGTCTGAGATTAGTTCACTTGAAGCACTTGAACTTGATATAGATTCTTCTGAGCTGACCAGGCTTGATTCAGAAGAAGCAATTTCTGAACTCATCATCGTCTCGGTTGACGTAGCGCTTGAACTTGACATAGCGCTTGAATTTGATTCGCTAGAAGGCGTGGTTTCTCCCCCTCCAATTAAATCACAACCTGCCAATACAACAACTGTACCTAAAAGTATCAATATCTTTTTCATTTTGATCACCCTTTCCCTTCTCAACTAAAAATAAACCCCTATCCTTAATAGATTTCCTTTTACTCTAGTACTTCATAATCAAATTCATCAAATCCATACCAAAAACCAGCAGCTTCCATCATAATATCAGGGCAACTAAAGATAAGATAATTCAAATCCGCTGATCATCTATCCATTTCAAATTTTGGATCGATCATTTTTGGTGTTGGTAAATTGGGTAAATCGATAAGGTGAAATTTATGGAGGAATAAGGCGATTTTGTAGCCATGTAACGTGTGCAATGCGCAGAAGCACTGTCGGCTAAAACGCCTAAGTGTGTCATGTGAGAACGTAGCTAAAGCTATTATAGGCATACAAAAAGTGGACGAGGGATGTGGTTTTTTAGAACACTTTTTAGAACAAGGATCCAAGCGGTTTCTTGACTCGCCACAAGCAAACCCGTTGTTCCATCAGAAATTTATTTTTGAACTGGCAATCTTATCTGTTAATTAACCTAAATTTTAAAACTGATCGCTGTAACTTTTATAAATGTAACTTTGCAACATGGTATTCTTACTTTTATTGTAGCGTATTACTCAGTAATAATAAAAACATACACCTTTAAATAACTTTATTTTATTTAAAAAAAAGATTAAAAGATAACAATCGTGTTTAAAACACTTGATATCCTTTAATCCTTTTAGCCTTGCTAATCTTTTTTTAAATCATCGTCCAATTGACTGTCTTTGTATGCATCATTATACTGATCGTTATCTTCAGTGTGATCGATCGATTGTATAGGGTTAAACGTATCTCCATCCGTTAATGTACGGTAAAATACTTGCTGCGCAGTTATCCGGTACGGTTCAACATAAAAAGAAATCAGAATTACAAACAACATGACCACTAAAAATAATAAGACAAAGCCTACAATAATCGCGATTCCTTCATTAGTACCAGTTTCCATACTAGCACTAATGGTTCGGATGCTTCCTAATACAATCAGAGTATAGATCACAACAGGTAAAATGTACCACCAGATAAATGAAAGTTGTAATAGAAAATAATTCCATTTTTTTCCTTTCATCAATTTACGACTTTGATCTAGTGCATCCATAATGCTGATTGAAGGATCATCTTTCATTAAATTTAACGCTTGGCTGTAACTGAAAGTTTTGATGATACCCGGTATGATCAACAATAAAGACCATAACACAATTAAAATAGACGTCACAACAATCAATCCTGTTGTTTTGAAAATCCGGTCTCGTTTAAACGTTTGGAACATACCTTCTATTGATAGCTTAGCTCCATCGATCATATCTAAAATATTCCAGGCGTATCCGGCATGCAATAGGCTTGATATGAATCCTACTAAGATGCTGACGAGCGTGGTCAATAAGCTAGCTGTAACCGATGGTCCAGCTACCATCTGCGAATCACTCATATTGCCTTGTATGATCCATTCAATCATCGTAAGAGAATCACCTGTTCCCAATACAGTCAGTATAATCTGACTAGTTGCCCCTGTTAAAACAGAAATAATGATTAAATTTAAAATAGCAACTTTCCAATTCCCTTTTAAAAGCTTCTTCGCCGTACGCTTTATTTCACGTCTTTCCATTTCAATTCCTCCCCTTTGTTGTAACTTGATCTTTGCCTTATCATAACCGAAACTGGGTCTCTTAACAATTGTTATCTATTCAACAAAGGATCATGCTTGCTTCTGTTAAATTGGCTTTTAGCTAGTCAAATTAGAGCAGCTGTATGATTTTTGGTATGGCTGTAGCTAAAACAACTCAAATTTACTGCAAAAAGAAGAGCTTGATCGGAAAAATCCCAACCAAGCTCTTCTTTTCGTTTATTTAAACGGTCCATTTTTCGTAATCATCATTTTCCATCGACTCGACCATACCGAGTAAATAACCATTTCCTACTTGTGAGAAAAAATCATGGTTAGAGGTACCAGTAGAGATCCCGTTCATAACAACAGGATCAACATCATTAGCTGTATCTGGGAACAAGGGATCAAAGCCTAGATTTTGCAAGGCTTTATTTGCATTGTATCTAAGAAAAACTTTGACACGTTCTGTCCAGCCAATTTCATCATACAAATATTCCGCATATTTCACTTCATTTTGATACAATTTAAAGAGTAAATCATACGTCCAATTCTTTATTTCTTCTTTTTCATCATTTGGCAATTGATTGAACGCAATTTGAAATTTATACCCAATATACGTTCCATGAACGGATTCATCTCTTAAAATCAATTTAATGATCTCTGCTACGTTTGGCAGTTTATTATTCCCCAAATAATGTAACGGAGCAAAAAAACCTGAATAAAATAGGAACGATTCTAACATTACGCTGGCTACTTTTCGCTGTAACTCTGTTCCGTTATGGTAGATTTCATTGATTGTTGAAGCTTTCATTTGCAATAGTTCATTTGTATTTGTCCATTGAAAGATTTCATCAATTTCAACTTTGCTATTTAACGTACTAAAAATAGCACTGTAACTTTTTGCATGCATCGATTCCATAAACTGGATATTATTGTAAACAGCTTCTTCGTGTTGCGTGCGAATATAAGGTTTAAGAGCTTGTACACCATCTTGTGACTGAAGAGTATCTAATAACGTCAAGCCACCAAAAACTTTCCCTACCATATCTTTTTCGACTTTTGGAAGACGTGCCCAATCGTCTAAATCATTTGATACTGGGATACGTGTATCCGTCCAAAATTGTTCGACCAATTTTTCCCAAGTCAGCTTGTCGATCATATCTTCAATGTTGTTCCAATTGATAGCTGTATAATTCGTTGTCATTCGAGTTCTCTCCTTTTAAATGGTGCAGCTTTCACAAGCATTTGAACCAATTTCTTCTGAATTTTCAGTAAATGTACGAACATAATAAATGGATTTCACACCTTTTTTCCAAGCATAATGACGTAAGATATTTAAGTCACGTGTTGTTTGTTTTGTTGTGCGTCCATTTTTCCATTCATACAGCCCTTCAGGAATTTCAGAGCGTAAGAAGAGCGTTAAGCTCATACCTTGATCGATATGTTCTTGAGCTGCCGCATAAACATCAATGACTTTTCGCATATCCATATCGTAAGCAGAGATGTAATAAGGCATAGTTTCATTTGATAAGAAAGCCGCAGGGTAATAGGTCTTACCTGTTTTTTTCTCTTGGCGCTCTTCAATCAAACGCGTGATTGGATGTAAACTAGCAGACGTTTCATTGACGTAACTGATTGAACCCGTTGGCGCTACAGCTAAACGATTTTGATGATACAAACCATCTTTCTTAACAGCTTCGCTTAAAGCTTTCCAATCTTCTTGAGTGGGAATGTGGATCCCTTCAAATAACTGTTGAACTTTTTCGCTTTCTAAAGCAGAACTTCCATTGATATATTTTTCAAAATAAGTTCCGTCAGCATAAGTTGATTTTTCAAAGTTATAAAAAGTTGTCTTTCTTTCACGGGCCACTTTATTGCTAGAGACCAATGTATAATAATTTAATAGTTTAAAATAAATACCCGTAAATTCAACTGACTCTGGTGAGCCGTAATGGATTTGATTCAACGCTAAGAAGGTGTGCAGGCCCATTGCGCCTAATCCAATCGTATGGTACTTGTCATTTCCGTTCTTAATTGATGGAACTGCATCAATGCTTGATTGATCAGTAACCATTGTTAATGCTCGAACCATTGTATCGATCGATTGCCCAAAATCAGGTGATTTCATTAAATTCACAATATTTGTTGAGCCGAGGTTGCAACTGATATCGGTCCCTAAATGTTCATAGGTTTGATCGTTATTGATCAGTGAAGGTTCTTGGATCTGTAAAATCTCGCTGCATAAATTGCTCATCGTGATCGTACCGTAGACTGGATTTTCACGATTAGCAGTATCAACGTTAATGATATAGGGATAACCAGATTCCTGTTGCAATTTAGAAATCTCATTCTCTAACTCACGGGCGCTGATTTTCGATTTACGTATTTCTTCATTATTCACCATGTTGTCATACTCTTTAGTGATATCGATATATGCAAATGGCTCTCCATAGATGCGTTCTACATCATATGGACTAAATAAATACATTTGTTCATCATGAGCAGCTAATTCATAAAATTTATCTGGTACGACTAAACCAAGCGAAAGTGTTTTGACACGGATTTTTTCATCGGCATTTTCTTTTTTTGTTGAAAGAAATGAAACGATATCCGGATGAAAAACATTTAAATAAACTGCTCCTGCTCCATTACGTTGACCAAGCTGATTTGAATAACTGAAACTGTCTTCAAGTAATTTCATTACCGGAACGACTCCGCTAGAAGCATTTTCAATTTTCTTGATTGGATCGCCAGCAGCTCGTAAATTCGATAGATTCACTCCTACTCCACCGCCAATACGCGACAATTGTAAGGCACTATTCACGACGCGACCGATACTGTTCATATCATCTGTTGCTTGAATCAAGAAGCAAGAAACCAACTCTCCTCGTCTTTTGCGACCGGCATTCAAGAACGTTGGTGTAGCCGGCTGGTAGCGTTGATTAACAAGCTCATCCGCAATTCTGCTAGCTACTTCATTGTTACCATCTGCTAGATACAGTGCATTAAAAACGATCCGGTCTTCGTAACGTTCTAAGAACCGCTCTCCGTCATTCGTCTTCAAAGCATATTGTGTGTAAAATTTAAAGGCTGACATAAACGAACGGAATCTGAATTTCCGGCTGTAAATATCGTCAAATAATGAACGAACAAATGCTTTATCGTATTTCAGTAAAAATTCTTCTTCTAGGTACTCTTCTTTGATCAGATAATTTAATTTCTCTTCAAGTGTATAGAAAAAAACGGTATTCGGATTAACGTGTTCTAAAAAGTAAGCTCGTACTGCTTCACGGTCTTTATTTAAAGGGATCTTTCCGTCCACCGGTCTATTTAATTCATTATTTAATTTAAAATAAGTGACCTCTTTTACCTTTGAGGCTAATTTAGGTTTATCCAATATCCTTCACCGCTTTCTCTAATTGTGCAACATCTTCTTCATTACCTTGAAATTCAAAGGTATGTAATAATGGAACTTGGTAATCACGCGCTAGATCTTTTGCTGTAAAAGCGAAAAGTTGGCCAAAATTCAAATTCCCGCCACCGGCTACTCCCTTAAAATACTTTTTGTTATCAGCCGTTTCAATAAAGTCATTCAATAGATCAGTCGCTTCTTTATCATAGGTTGGTGTAACGATAATGAATGGTTCTCCTAAAGCAACATATGGATTCGTTGGCGTCAATTCCAGCGAATCCATACTTAGTTTTCTAACAAACTTTCGCGTTTGGCCAGTTAGGCTGATGTAAACAACTTTCATGCTAGTTGATCAAGAAGATCTGGACGGAATCCATTGAATGCTTCATGCCCCTCAATCGCAATAACAGGAACCGAACTGAATCCTAGTTCTTTTACTTCGTTTAACGCCTCTTCTGATTCAAAAATATCTTTAACTTCATAAGCAATACCTTTATCTTCTAGATATTTTTTTGTGAAATTGCATTGCATACAGTTTGGTTTAGAATAAACAATAATACTTTTTTTTGCCATAAGACATTCTCCTTCCAGGTCTCTTTTTAACCTGTTTTTCTCTTATTTCTCTCTTCGTATTCTACACCTATTCTCTCTAACAGGCAAACAAATAAACCACTATATATAGTGGTTTATCTCTTGACATATCTGTTTATTTCTATATGTAGTGCTCAGAAAGACTGTTTGTGAAGAATAGCGCATAAAGAAACCCTTGTATATTTGTATCTAAAAACTAGCTTCGTGTATTTTTCACATTTGAAAAAAGAAAATAAAAAAGCGAATATTTTTCAACTCTGAACTAAAAGGCTTAAGTTACGACAATAGAATATTTTTACATTTTTTTTGAATAAATTCTCAAACTATTTTTCAGCTGTTAAAACGATGATTCATTTTTCGTCATTTACAATAAAAAAACTTTTTTGTGAGAATTTTCCATAAAAAAAATTAGAAAAGCTGGATAACCAGCTTTTCTAATTTTTAAATTGATGCCTCAGGGGAGATTCGAACTCTCGACCGTCCGCTTAGAAGGCGGATGCTCTATCCAGCTGAGCTACTGAGACATGTTCTAGCAACAAAATTAATTATAGATAATAATGAATAAAAAGTCAACACTTTTTAGGAAGAAATTCATTTTTCAACAAATAATATTATTTTTATCAGTTGTGTTAAAAAAAAAGCTCGGTTTACAATGAGCATTAGAATAGCTAAGGAGGATTTGTCATGGGATTAATTAGTGGTCTTTTAGGGAATGCTGGAAACATTAGTGAAGTTGATGCTCGAAAAAAATTAGCGGGTGTCATTTTAGAGACTGAAACAATTGATTTGGCCTTTAAGTTAGTCCGCGATTTAATCATTTTTACTGATAAGCGGATAATTGTTATCAACAAACAAGGAGTTACTGGTAAGAAAACAACTTATCACTCTTTGCCGTATAAATCAGTTAGTCGCTTTTTAGTGGAAACAACTGGACATTTTGATTTAGATGCTGAATTAAAAATTTTTATTTCTAGCGCTAACGAACCAGCTATTACATTACAGTTCACGAATGATAAGCACATTTTTGCTATACAGCAAGCATTAGCATTAGCCGTACTTTAAAAAGCTAAAAAGGAATCCAACGATTTGTTTTATCGTTGGATTCCTTTTTTGTTAATACATTTTCAAGTACTGTTCTCTTTCCCATTCAGTAACTTGTTCACGGAAAGCAGACCATTCGATTTTCTTAGCATTGACAAAGTTTTCGTAAATATGTCCTCCTAAGCCATCTTTGATCGTACTATCTTTTGCTAGGTATCCCAAGGCGTCATACAAAGTTCCCGGCAGATCATAGATACCATTATTGTAACGATCTTCCTCACTCATCATATAGATATTGCGGTTGATCGGTTTAGGGGCTTGCATTTCGTTCTTGATGCCATCTAATCCTGCTTTTAATAAAACGGCCATAGCTAAGTATGGATTTGCACTAGGGTCAACACTGCGTAATTCTACACGTGTAGACATCCCTCTTGATTGTGGTACCCGAATCAATGGCGAACGGTTACAGCCGCTCCATGCAATGTATACTGGTGCTTCATAGCCAGGTACAAGGCGTTTATAGGAATTTACTGTAGGATTTACAATTGCTGTAAAAGCCTTAGCATGATTTAAGATCCCAGCTAAGAATTGGCGTGCTGTATCACTTAATTCCATATCTCCGTTTTTATCATAAAAAGCATTTCCATCTTTGGTAAATAAGGATAAGTTAAAGTGCATACCAGATCCATTTACACCGTATAAGGGTTTAGGCATAAATGTAGCATGCAAGCCATATTTACGTGCCACTGTTTTAACGATCAGTTTAAACGTTTGGATATTGTCACATGCTTCTATCGCACTAGCGTATTTCCAATCGATCTCATGTTGTCCTGGTGCTACTTCATGGTGACTGGCTTCAATTTCAAAACCAAGATCTTCTAGTTGCAGCACGATATCGCGACGGCAATTTTCACCTAAATCTGTTGGAGCTAGATCAAAATAACCTCCATGGTCATTCAATTCTAATGTTGGCTCATTTTTTTCGTCCAGTTTAAAAAGGAAAAATTCAGGTTCAGGTCCTAAGTTGAAATCAGTAAAACCTAATTCTTTCATTTCGTTTAAGATTCGTTTCAAGTTAGAACGAGGATCTCCAGCAAAAGGAGTACCATCCGGATTGTAAATATCACAGATCAATCGAGCGATTTTACCAGATTCTTTAGAAGTTTCCCACGGAAAAATCAACCATGTATCTAAATCAGGTCTTAAGTACATATCACTTTCTTCGATGCGGACAAATCCTTCTATAGAAGATCCGTCAAACATCATTTTATTTTCCATAACTTTTTCTAATTGACTAATAGGTACCTCGACATTTTTGATAACTCCTAAAATGTCAGTGAACATTAATCTCAAGAAACGGACATTTTCTTTTTTTGATGCCTCTTTTATTTCATTTGCCGTAAATTTAGCCATATCCTTTTTCGCCCCTTTTAGTAGTATTTTCATTATTAAATTTATCCTATTCGATTCTGATCAAGAAATAGATGCGGTTTTTTGGTATTCAAGCCACTAACCGCTAAAAATTCATCATGCAGTATTTTACGTACGTCATCGTCAGTCATCATTTTAGTCATTTCTTGCTCACGATTTTTTTCTTTGCTTTCTTGTAGCTTATAAATCCGTTTTACACCAGCCATATTGATTCCATCAGATAAATAATCTTTGATTTCAAGAAGAACATCAATATTAGTTAAAGAATACATGCGCCGGTTTCCTTCATTACGCATTGGAACAATCAAATCTTGCTCTTCATAATAACGAATCTGTCGAGCAGATAAATCAGTTAATTTCATAACTGTACCAATCGGAAAAACCGACATCGAACGTCTTAGCTCTTTCTCACTCATTTATGTCCTCCTTTTGATTACATTTATAGAATAGCAGTCTTTTTTTTCGATGTCAACAAAAAATACTTCGAATGTAAGGAAACCTAACATATAAAAACGAACGTCTCTTTTTTTCATTGTTCTATCGTTCCGATTATAAAAATGAAATTGAACTATACCAATTTTAAAAAAATTGCAAAAAAAAACTAGCAGATGAAAAATCCACTAGTTCTTTTTTTATTCTCAACACTTTTCAATATAATGTCAAATATTTCTCTTTCTCCCACTCAGAAACTTGTTCCCGATAAGCTGCCCATTCTATATGCTTGGCACTTACAAAACTTTTATAAATATGATTCCCTAAAGCTTCTTGCACGACCTTATCTTCTTGCAAGTATTTGACCGCATTGTGTAACGTAGTAGGAAGATCTCTAATACCTCGTTTATATCTTTCTTCTGAAGACATACGGTAAATATTGCGATCGATTGGTTTAGGAGCTATACTTTCTTTTTTCACACCATCTAATCCTGATTGCAGCAACACTGCTACTGCTAAATAAGGATTCGCACTAGGGTCGACACTGCGTAATTCGATTCGTGTAGATACACCTCTTGAACTTGGGATACGCACTAAAGGTGAACGGTTACGAGCACTCCATGCTATATAAACAGGAGCTTCATAGCCTGGAATCAATCGTTTATAAGAGTTAACAGTTGGATTACAGACAGCAGTATACCCTAAAGCATGATCCAATATACCAGCTAAGAAATGTTGGGCTGTTTTGCTTAAGCCAAGTTCATTTTCTTCGTCGCAAAAAACATTTCCCTCTTTGTTGAATAACGACATATTAAAGTGCATCCCAGAGCCGCCTACTCCATATACTGGTTTAGGCATAAAGGTTGCATGAAGTCCATGTTTACGAGCAACCGTTTTAACGATCAGTTTGAAGGTTTGGATATTGTCACACGCTTCTATTGCACCAGCATATTTCCAATCGATCTCATGTTGTCCAGGTGCCGTTTCGTGATGGCTGGCTTCAATTTCAAACCCTAAATTTTCAAGGTGCAGCACGATATCGCGACGACAATTTTCACCTAAATCTGTTGGCGCAAAATCGAAATAGCCGCCATGATCATTTACTTCAGTTGTCGGATTTCCGTTTTCATCTAATTTGAATAAGAAAAATTCCGGTTCGGGTCCTAAATTAAATTCTGTATAGCCTTCTTCTTCCATTTCTTTTAGAACGCGTTTCAAATTATTTCTAGGATCTCCAGAAAAAGGAGTTCCGTCTGGATTATAGATATCGCAAATCAAACGTGCGACTTTTCCATTAACTTCTTCCCAAGGGAATATTAACCAAGTGGATAAATCGGGGCGCAAAATCATGTCGCTTTCTTCAATTCTTACGAATCCATCAATAGATGATCCGTCAAACATCATTTTATTTTCCATAACTTTTTCTAATTGACTGATTGGCACTTCAACATTTTTTATCGTTCCATCTATATCCGTAAACATCAATCTTAAATAACGAACATTTTGTTCTTTTGCACCAATTTCGATTTCTTCTCTTGTGAAAGTTTTCATTTTAATTATTTTTTCCCCTTTTATTAACTATTTTGTATCTTATTATTTCTAATCACATACTCTATACGGTAAGAAATGCTTAAAAAAAACGTGAAGTTCCTTTTAGATTCATACCTCGTAAAGCTAAAAATTCATCTTGTAAAATTCGACGAACATCTTCATCCGTTAAAGTAGACTTTTCTTCATGCTCAATTTCTTTTTCTTTTAATTCATAAATACGCTTGATACCAGCCATATTGATTCCATCTGCTAAGTAGTCCTTTATTTCAAGGAGTACGTCTATATCATTTAAGGAATACATTCTTCTATTCCCTTCATTACGTTCAGGACAAATCAAATCTTGTTCTTCGTAATATCGAATTTGACGCGCAGATAGATCAGTCAGTGTCATTACCGTTCCAATCGGAAATACAGACATGGAACGCCTTAGCTCTTTCTCGTTCATGAGATCCTCCCGTCTGGCATAGTACTACAGTAACAATGTCTTTTTAAAATGTCAAAAATTATATCCATCTAGGTGAGAATTTTCATTGTACTGAGCTGCAGAATATTCTCTATTAGCGGAAAAACAATTCTTCAACAGCTGAACTGACTGCTAATTTAACATGCTCGTAAGTTAAACCGCCTTGGACATAAAGCGTGTAAGGCGAGCGAATCGGACCATCTGCCGTTAATTCCATACTAGAACCTTGGATAAATGTTCCTGCCGCCATAATAACATCATCTTCATATCCCGGCATGTATGCACCAATAGGAGAGACATGTGCGTTGATAGGAGAATATTTTTGGATAGTCTGTGCGAATTTAACCATTTTATCTTTATCATTCAATGAAATCATCTGGATCAAATCGGTTCGCTTGTCATCCCATTTGGGTGTACTCTCAATTCCACAGGCTTCTAAAAGTGCTGCTGTATATACAGCTCCTTTCACGGCTTCTCCAACTGTATGAGGAGCCATAAAAAAGCCTTGATACATTTCTTGTAAACTGTATAAAGAAGCACCTGCTTCTCTTCCTATGCCCGGCGTAGTTAAGCGGTACCCGCAAGCTTCGATCAAAGCTGTTTTCCCAACAATGTACCCACCTGTCTTAGCTAAGCCGCCACCTGGATTTTTGATCAATGATCCTGCCATCAAGTCTGCTCCAACTTCAATTGGTTCTTTTTCTTCGACAAATTCTCCATAGCAATTATCGACAAATACGATCACTTCCGGATCGATCCCTTTAACAAACTGGATCATCTCTTCAATTTGGCTTATAGTGAACGAAGGTCTGCTTGCATACCCTCTAGAGCGTTGAATAGCGACCATTTTTGTTTTTGAAGTCATTTTTTCTTTTACTGTATCAAAATCAACTTTCCCATTCGATAATAAATCAACTTGATCAAAACCCATTTGGTATTCCTTAAATGATCCAATACCATTTCCAGTAACACCAACGATTTCAAGTAATGTATCATAAGGAGTTCCGGAAATGTACAACAAGTCATCTCCAGGACGCATGACACCAAATAAAGCCGTTGAAATAGCATGTGTACCTGAAATGATCTGAGGCCGAACTAATCCAGCTTCAGCCCCAAAAACTTCAGCATAAACCGCTTCTAAAGTATCTCTTCCAAAGTCATCGTATCCGTAACCGGTTGTTGGATTAAAATGTTGCTCAGTAACTTTTTTATTTCTAAAGCTTTGCAAGACTTTTTGTTGATTCACTAACGCTATTTCATGGATCTGGTCATGGACCGGTTTGATTTTTTCTTCTACTACTTTAATTTTCTTGATTAATTCAGGTGCATAATGATCGTTCCAACTCATGACGTTTGATTCTCTCCATTCCATTTCGACCCTGCTTTTGCATAGCCTTTTACTACATAAACATTTTTTTCTTCATCATATTCTTCAGAATCAACAAGCGTTTCTCTTTTTAAACGGACTAATTTTTCTCCTTGGGTAACTTCAATTTCAATTCGGTAAGGAACCATCAATTCTTTCATCTTACTCATGATCTCTGACAACAGTAATTCGATATCTTCAGGATCATTAGCCGAGATAACTACATTAGGGAAAAGCGATGGATAAAATGGATCTTCAACTAAATCTTTTTTGTTATAAATAGTGATCATAGGGATCGTTTCCATACCCAATTCTTTTAATAGTTGGATAACGGTCTTTTCATGTCCAGCCATATTTTCAGCAGACGCATCTACTACATGTAACAATAGATCAACATTTTTTGTTTCTTCTAAAGTTGATTTAAAAGACTCGATCAATTGTGTCGGCAAATCTTGAATAAAACCAACTGTATCGGTAAGTGTGACCATCATGCCACTTGGCAAGAGCAATTTACGTGTCAACGGATCCAAGGTCGCAAATAATTGGTTTTCTTCATACGTATCTGCTTGAGTCAATTTATTCAACAACGTTGATTTCCCAGCATTAGTATAACCCATCAAACCAATTTGAAACGTTCCGCTTTCCTTGCGTTGTTCTCGAGCACGACTACGGTGTTTTTCCGTTTCAGCTAGATCACGCTTGATGTCGGTAATTTGGTCGCGAATGTGTCGGCGGTCAGTTTCTAATTTTGTTTCACCTGGGCCACGTGTCCCAATTCCTCCACCTAATCGAGATAAATTGACGCCTTGCCCAGCTAGTCGAGGCATTAAGTATTGTAGTTGAGCTAACTCAACTTGTAATTTACCTTCTCTGCTTTTAGCCCGCATGGCAAAAATATCCAAGATCAATTGGATACGATCAATCACTTTCACTTCATCCAATAAAATCTTTTGGATATTTTTCGTTTGACCAGGTGTTAAACCTTGATTAAAGATAACGGTATCTACTTCTAGTTCGTCAACTAGCGAAACCAATTCTTCCATTTTTCCTTTACCTAAAAAAGTACGCGAATCTGCTCGATCTCTTTTTTGGGTAAGTTCTCCTACTACTTCTCCATTAGCTGTTTCGGTCAATTGTGCCAATTCTTTTAACGAATATTGAAAATCTTGATTAGTTTCATTTGTTTGTACACCTACAAGAATAACGCGTTCTACTGTTTCAGCGGTTTCTTTCGTTTCCATTCCGTTCACCTTCTATTCTAGTATTTTGAACAAAGTATCCATGCTTATTTTATCAGAAATTTTTTCACTTCATTTTTTAATTCTTCTTCATTTTCAGGGAATGCCACTAAGTCCCACCACTCAACATTTTCTAATCGATTTCTAAACCAAGTCAGTTGACGCTTGGCATATCTTCTCGAATTTTGTTGGATGGCTTCTTTGGCTTCTTGCAAATCCGTCTTTTCTTCAAAGTAAGGAACCAATTCTTTATATCCGATTCCCCTTGAAGCTTGTGCATCTGGTAAATTTTGCTGATAGAGCCATTTGGCTTCTTCGATCAATCCTGCTTCGAACATTTGCTCTACACGAAGATCGATGCGCTTATACAGTTCTTCGCGTTCAGTCATTAAGCCTATAATTTTAACTTCATAAAGGGGCTCTTTTTCTTTACGTTCACTTTGATAGCTCGAAAAAGGCTGTCCTGTTACGTGATACACTTCAAGCGCTCGAATGATCCGCCGGCGATTGTTAAAGTGGATCCTATCAGCAGCAGTAGGATCTACATTAGCTAATTGTTCCCATAAATAAAGATTTCCTTTTTCTACAGCAATCTTTTCTTGAGCTTCTCGAAAGGCTGTATCATTTTTGCCGCTTCCACCAAAAGTAACATCATAGATCAAAGATTCGATATATAATCCTGTACCCCCGACAATGATCGGTACTTTTCCTCTTGCAGTGATATCTTCAATTAAAAAACGGGCTCGTTTTTGAAAATCAGATACAGCATAGCTCGTTGTAACATCCACTTCATCGATCAAATAATGTGGGATCCCTTTTTGCTCAGCCTTAGTTACTTTAGCTGTTCCGATAGTAAGATTGCGGTAGATTTGCATAGAATCGCCACTGATTATCTCTCCATTGACTGCCTTAGCTAAAGACAGACTTAAACTTGTTTTCCCAACAGCTGTTGGTCCTACGATGATAATGATTTTTTTCTTTTCCACGCTATTCTCCTTCATTTTGCCATTTATCTCTCATTTCAAGAGCTTTCTGAGGATAATCCGTGATGACACCTGCTACTTGTTTGCGAAAGCAAAATTGAAGGTCCTCACTTTTATTGATCGTCCACACGCGTACCGGTAATTCAGGCACTTGAAAAGGGCTGATGCTTTTAAACCAGCTCAATTTAGGGTGCCACATGTTAACGGGAATATTCAGGTTTAAAAAGGTCTTATTTTCTCCATGCTCTTTAAATAATAGCGCTATTTTACAAGTATCATCCAAAATTTTTAGTTGGATCAACGTTTGATAATTAAAACTGGAATATTCTACAGTGAACGGCCAATTTTTTTCAGCTACAAACGCTACCACTTTCTCTTCGATCCCTGGATAAGAAAATTTATCTGTTTTCAGTTCAATATTGACTAACCCTTTATAATCGACCTTTTCGAGAAAACAAAAAATCTCTTGCAAAGTTGGGATCCGGCAATTGCTGTATTCAGGTGAGTACCAGCTGCCTGCATCAAATTGTTTTAATTCGGCTAAGGTCAAATTTTGAATACTGCCTTTTCCATTTGTAGTGCGATCGATCGTTTCATCGTGAATAACAATCAGTTCTTTATCTAAACTTAAGTGAACATCTATTTCGATACCATCGCTTCGAACTCGAACGGCTTCTTTGACCGCTTCTAAGGTGTTCTCTGGATGTGTTCCTTTACTTCCTCTATGAGCAATAATTTTTGTTTGGTCCATAACTGATGCCCTCCATTGCTGAGTTCTTAGTAATTATAGCATATTTCTATTCTATGCCCTATAGATAGCTTTTTTTCCATCGTATGAAATAGTCGTTTTTTTCTCTAAATTGACGTACAATAGAATCTCTACAAAGGAGGAAGGCACATGTATTTAACTATTGAAGAAACAGCTGATTATCTAGAACTTTCTATAACTGATATTATGCGACTTATTCGTGAAAAGCAAATTCGTACCTTGTCAGATGGAGAAACTATTTTAATTTACAAGGAACAATTCAACTTGTATTTACGAGAAATCGAAAAGTATAAAAAAGAATTACAAGATTATTTAGATGAACCTATTCCAGAAGATATTGATATAAAAGATGAAGATTAAGCTGCCCGAAGCATAGGGCTATCTTCTACCTCAGTCTATGAACAAAAATCCAGTCTTTATGGTCAGGCTAGCTTATTTACATCGACCAAAAAGACACACCCACATTTGAGGTATGTCTTTTTCATGGGCTTTCTATAGCCCTATTTAATTTATCAATAAGAAGTTTTTGTTTTTCCAGTCCAATCACGGTAGCCGCCTTTAAGATGGTGGATATTGGTGTGGCCTTGTTTGCGTAAACGAAGAGCTGCTCGTAAACTTAAAGCCTTGTTATGATCGTAAAGATAAACAGGTTGATCTGTTCTTATCTCAACGCTGCGTGTTTTAAACGTTGAATAAGGAACGTTTCTAGCTCCTAATATATGTCCTGCATCAAAATCTTTCTTTTCGCGGACATCAATTAATTGAACTTTTCGCATATCCTTTTTAAATTCTTCTTCTGTTAATTCAATAGACGCATTTTTGCGTTTGAAATAACTGTAGCCTTCATAACCAGCCCATACTATTATGATGAGCCATAAAACAATATTAATAATTTGACCTGTATCCAATTCTTGTGTACCCCTTTCAACTCGTTCTACAGGGATAATTGTACACAAGAATCGGCTATTTTACTAGCTTTTTTTATTACAATCGTTTTTGTGAAATTTCAGCTGTATCTAATTCGGCATATCGATAAATGAATAAATTGTTTTTTCTTCAATATCTATAATACTTTCGTATCGCCAGCCATACAAACTGTATTTGCCATTTTCCGCCATCGAAATAGGAGCATTGTCCGGCAGATCCAAAATAGGCTCGATGGTCTTTTTGTCAAAATCCAACTGCCCAAATTCAAAATCACCCGTTTCAAGTTCCAACTCCACCGCTTCTTTTGCAAAGACACCATAAACAGGGGTATTTCTTGCGGCTTGACTTAAATAAGGAAAAACTAGGCGCTCGTTCATCGTTACTTTAGGAATAGTCATAAATGACTGATCAACCATAAAAGGGTATTGGTAATTTAATAATAATTCATCATCTGCAAAATCGGAAGGTGTATAGGTTATAAATGTATCTTCATGTACAAAAAAATCGGACACCTGACTTTTCAATCTCAGCATATCATTTGTACGAATATCTCCCATATAAAGATCACCCGTTTCAAGCGAAAAGTCATCTTTATTATCTACATATAAATACAGATTAGCCGAATACCATATCGGAACCATTGAAGCTGAAGGTACCGATACGACCTCATTGGTTTCGATGTTCCAATTGTCTACAGCTATTTCTGTATCTGATTGGTAGTAAGAAATAAAAATATAATTTTGATTTGCAGGGTTCCAATTCACATTAACAAAACCATTTGTTTCCAATGGCAAAGTTTGGATAACGGACCCTTCTCTATCGATCACTCTTAATTCTCCGCCGTCTTCACTGACAACTTGAATCAATAATTTTTGTTTATCCTCCGAAATAATAGCTGTTAAAATAATCGAACTCGCTTCATAGATAGGCACAATTTCTCCAGTAAAAATATTGAATAGGGACAACGTGTCATTATTCATTTCACCAGTATGGACTAAAACTTCTTCGTCAGACATCCAACCGATCACTTTTCTAAAATTTTCATAGTCAATTGGAATTTCTTTGTACGCTAATGCTATTTTTTCTGGATCAGGGACTTTGGTTGCTTGTTTTTTAGTGCAACTTATTAAAAATAAGGTCACGGAAAAAAGTAAAATAACTAAGTAGAAAATCATATATTCTTTCTTTTTCCTTCTCATTTTAATCACCTTATTTTTTTATTTATTTACATAATTTTATTGTATCCTTTTTCCCAAAAACTTTCTCATTGAATTATAACATACGCTATCATCTTTAACACTTTATTAGGTTAGATCATAGACCGTAGATAGACAAGATCCTGCTAGTTATGGTGCAAGAAAAACTTAAGAAGATGGCTTCGGCAGTTCACCGAACTCATCTTCTTAATACAACACTTGATTTTTTATTTTTCAATACCTAAAATAAAAGATTTACAAAGTACCATTTTTTTGTTTTTTAACCAATGAACTTGCTCCGATCACGCCGGCATCATTTCCTAATTGGGCCAATCGGATTCTTGTTGTTCTACGAATTGTTGGGTAAGTGAACAGATCAAAATACGTTTGGATTTGATTTATTAAAAATACTCCTGCTTGGGAAACTCCCCCACCGACCACAATAGCTGATGGATTCAAAATATTCGCAACACTTCCACAAGCTAAGCCTAAGTAGTAAGCAACTTTATCTATCACTCGAATCGCTAATTCATCTTCTTCTTTTGCAAGATCAAAAACATCTTTAGCGGTTATCAATTGACCATCATCAATGATCGTTTTCAATTTTGAGTCGCCAGCGTACTCTTCTGAAAAATCTCTAGCTAGACGAACAACTCCTGTGGCACTCGAAACTGTCTCAAGACAGCCTTTATTACCACACGTGCATTCGTAACCACCTGGTTCTACTGTGATATGGCCTATTTCTCCTGCAGCACCGGCAACACCGTGGATCAAACGTCCCCCAGCAATAATTCCGCCGCCAACACCTGTTCCTAGCGTTACAAATACTATATCTTCTTCATTTTTTCCAGCACCCTTCCAACGTTCACCAAGAGCCGCCACGTTCGCGTCATTGTCGATAGCAAAAGAGATGCCTGTTCCTTCTTCAATCAATTGTTTGACCGGTTGACTTGTATCCCAATTTAAATTGTAAGCGCCAATAACAGTTCCTTCCTCACGATCGACCGTACCAGGAGACCCCATTCCAATGCCAATAAAGTCGCTAGGCGATAATTGATATCTTTCAAGCTGCTCATTGATCGACTCAACAATAGCTGGCACAATATGTGAACCATCATCTGTGATATCCGTTATAATGCTCCATTTTTGTTGGATCTCTCCTTCGCTTGTTAAGATAGCAAATTTTACAGTTGTTCCACCTAAGTCGATCCCGATAATTTTATTTTTCATAAAAATTCCTCCAATTTTAACTTTTTTGCTCTTTTTCTTCTTCTTTGCGATGTTCTTGTTTTAAAATAAGTATAGCGGGCAGGTACTCATCATCTAATATCAATCCATTATCATGTAATTTTTTCAACTCAACCATCATTATTTCAATGTCCCATAACCGTTTCCCGATATATACGTAAATGCCAAACCGCTTCAACAGCTGCTGGACGTCATACAAATTTATCATTGCTTCACTTCCTAAGGTTCAAAAAATGTAATAGGTGTATTCAGGTAACCAATGTAGGCTAAGGCGATAACCATGATGACAAAAAAACTGCCATAGATCAGACGCTTATTTAACAAATGGACTACTGGATTAGGCACGCTGATAGCCGTTGCTAGCAGAAATCCTCCTAATAAGCCTCCCAGATGTCCCGCTAGATCGATTGAGGAACTAAATATACCAAAGACTACATTAATAATAATCAATATGCCAAAACTTTTAGCCATCTGTTGGATCGCTGGGTTGTATTTAAAAGTTTGACCAAGCATAATAGTTGATCCAAATAATCCGAACAAAGCCGTACTAGCGCCTGCAGAGAGTGCATCACTAAAAGCAAAGCTTGCAAGATTTCCAGCTATGCCACTTAGTAAGTAAATACCAGCAAAACGCAAATGACCAAAAATCCCTTCTAATTGTTCACCTAAATAATAGAGGATCACTGAATTCATCAATAAATGAATGAATCCAATGTGTAGGAACATTGGCGTGATCAATCTCCACCATTCTCCAAGAACGATATAAGGATTAAATTTCGCTCCATACTTTAATAAAGTAGCAATGTTCGTACTCCCACCATCAAAAGTCATGAAAACGAATGCTATAATTTGAATAACCAACAGTGCATATGTCACAACTGGTTTTTTAAAAAAACGTTTTATTTTCATTTGAGTTCTATACTCCAAACTGTCAACTCCATTCAACTGATTTTACACATTAAGTAATCTTTACTAGTTATTATAGCATAAAGACACCTGTTCTTGACAAAAATACTCAAGTTACTAGTTTAAAATTACACATAAAAAAATAGGCTCACTATGATTTGAAATCGGCAGATCGGTTAAATCGATTTTGCTGGATTTCTAAAGGAATAGAAGCTGCTTTTCACCATCTGATTTGTCAAATTAAGCTAGACAAAATATCTTCACTCATGTAACTCAAAAATACTTCCAATGGCGTTTGATACTTCAATGATTTTCTTGGAATATTATTTCTCTTGTCTGCAACGGAGGAAACAAACGATTGGTCGACTTGATTAAAGTCCATTTCTTTTGGCAAACCGTCTTTTCGGAGGAGACCGTTAGAATTTTCGTTTAAAGCGCGTTGTGATGGTGTTCCAGGATCCGCAAAATAAATAGCGATATCGTGGCGGTTGCACAATGATTTCCAGTTAGAAAATTCTTTCCCACAATCAAACGTGATAGAGCGGAATAAGTTTCTTGGAATGACTTGAAACCAATGATTCATAGCTGTTTCAATGTCGCTGGCCTTACGTCCATCAGGTTTCAAGGTAATAATGACTTTCGACAGACGTTCCACTAACGTTATAATGGCGCTTTTATGCTGGACACCTACAATGGTGTCGCCTTCTATATGGCCAAATTCTTGAGTGAATTGAGGGTAATCTTTCTCTCTTTCTGCGATATTCCGCTTGAAAGCCTGTTTTCCCCGACGTTCTTTATGACCATTTGGCTTTCTTTTCCCTTTCATTGGGAGCGTGGTTTCATCAAAGATTTTTTCTTTGAATTGGCGGTAAAGGGTACGAACAGAACACTTAATGGACTCTTCCGCCCGACCAATAATGACATCAGGGGTCCAACCTTGAGCGACTTTATCTTTAATGTAGGCCTGTTGTTTCTTTGGGAGAACGATTCTGTGACGTCCGCAACGCCTTTTATTTTCCTTGTACTGTTGGTAATACTCAAGGGCTGTATGGCCTTCTTTTAAGAAGTTAATGACGGTATAAATGGGTGTACGGGTTCGGTTTAAATAGATGGCTATTTTGGCAACTGAGATATTTCTGTGGTAATAAGATTCTATCATCACTAGCTCATCCGTGGTAAGATGTGTGTAGGTCATTCGTGATCACTCCTATGTCTTCTTTTGTCGGAAATACATTTTGAGTGTACCACGAATGGCTTTTTTATTTGTCTAGCTTAATTTTACAATCGGCGCCATATAAATAATTCAGACAGTCTCATAACTTTAAAAAAAAAAATTTAGGTCGTTGAACTAACAGCATTTGTTATGCAACCAAAAAAGCTGTAGAGATCTAGCTCATGCACCTAAATTTACATAGTAATTTCTTATTGTAATAAACGTATAACGGAGAGCTCTATTCCATATTTTCAATGTCTTTACTCAAAGTCTTTATAGCAGCCAAATTTTCTTTTGAGCGCTCTTCCTCATGACTGATCTTAGTTTCATCTACACCCTTATTTACATTAAGTCCAGAAAATGAAACGGTTACAACTTGAACTGGATTTAAGTAACAAGAAGTTCCTGTTTCATCTTCTAATAAAACAAAACTTTCTAGCGGCTCTCCGTCTTCATCTGTTATTTTATTTAGTAACTGTTCAGTAGAACTATTTACTACCAACGATTTCCCATTACTTAAAAAAACTTCACATTTGTCCATCCTAAAAACCACCTTCTCTTTTAGTATGATCAGTATAACAAATGCCAATCACTGGACCTAATCCTTTGCTTTTCAAATTGATTTTTTGAACATAAAAAAAAAGGCTGAAAGAAATTCTCTCAACCTTTTCTATGTGTATCTCATTTTTTGCAAATTAAAACAACAAAAATGTTATTTTGTTTCACGATGTAATGTTACGACACGTTCGCGCGGGCAGTATTTTTTGAATTCAACACGGTCCGGACTGTTACGTTTATTTTTCTTTGAGATGTAATTACGTTCTTTACATTCTGTACATTCCAATGTGATGTTTACACGCATGATTTTCCCTCCAAGCATTAAACAGTATTTATTTGAAGACATATTTCTTTATCTTCTGACTTAAATATCATATCACTTTTTGCATAAACATGCTAGTATTTTTTTAGAGGTTGTAAAGTTTTTTTACTTTACGCTCTTGTTTCGTTTCTTATTCAGCTTAATTATTATCCATCAATACCTTAGCCAATTGATTGTAATCCATATCACTTGATACTTCATAAGAACCTGGGCGAATAAGCGCAGCATAATTATTATCTTCTAAAAATCCATCAAAATCTAAGGCATCTTCAATCAGCCCTTGCCCTTTTAGCTGTTGACTGGCAACACTGCTTGGATCACCATCATTGATAATGACCGTGATTTCTTTCACACTAGATTCCGAAGCCTTTGATTCAGTATTTTCTGCTGCTTCACTTGTTTCAGTCTCTTCAACAATTTCAGGTTCACTTGTCACTGCTTCTTTTTCTAAATCAGCGATTTCAGTTTCAGCTAGCAAGGCTTCATATTTTTCCTTGTAGGACGATTCTTCTTTAGTCACTGCAGTCTCTTCAGTTGATTTATCTTCAGAAGCTACAGTTGCTGGATCGTAAAGGAAAAGTCGATAGCCTACAAGAACAATAGCGGAGATTAGAAATCCTAATGCTAAGTAACGTAATGCGGGTTTACTCATTCTATTATTCTCCTTCATCAGTCATCAATTATTTTTTTACATACTCATCGATAACAACTTTTATTGTTGCTTCAGATAAACGTGTTTGCATAACAATATCTTCCATTGCTACACCTTGGGTATACAAACTAACCACATGTTTCTTCAAAACATCATGGATCTTAGCTGAAGTGGGTGTTTCCTTTGTCTCGATATTCAGTTTATCTTCTAAAGTTGAAACACGTTTTTTCAAACTATAAATATCTTGCATTAGCTGTAAAGACAATTCTTCGAATTCTTCTTTAATTTTCTCGCCATTATCTTTCTTGTAAAATGACCAGCCTATCAATGCAATTGCAATGACTAACAAGATAATCACTATTATCCATAAGTCCATTAAATTCACCTCTTCTTTCTATTCTCAAAATCTATTTTAACATACCTCCGTTTAAAAAAGTACTTTGTAAAATAAACTTAATAATGTAATGTTTCATAAAAGAAAACAGCATAAATAACTCGTAATAAAGGTTCTATAATTTTTAGTGTTGAAAGCTTTGATCCAACTACTCACCCAAAATTTCTTGAGGAATAGGGTTGCTTGTAGCCGTGTAAAGGATTCAGGTGTTCCCATGGAACCACAATAAATACCTGTTTTTTACACAAAAAAAGATTTTGCCATAAACTTAGACAAAATCTTTTTGGTTGTATTGCTTATTCTTCTGTTGTTGCTTCATTTTCTTCAGCAATGTCATTTGAAAGATCAGCGTAATCTCCTACTTGGAAATAAGCGTCAAGAACCTTACGAGCTACAACGGTATTTTCATGATTGCTATTTGAATTTGGCAGATACGGAACAATCACGAATACCGCAATTTCGGGATCATCATAAGGTGCATACCCAATAAATGTTCGGTTGGTGACACTCTCTCCTTTTTTGCTTTTAATGTCCCCGTCATAATAAGCTTCAGCCGTTCCTGTTTTACCCGCAGCTGTATATTCAATACCTCCAAAATAACTGGTAGCCGAACCGTTAGCTCCGTTAACCACTTCATACATTCCTTGTTGAACACGGCTTATCTCTTCTTCTCCAACATCAAGAATATTCAACACATCTGATTCCAGTTGCGTTTGGATAGCCCCTAAGTTTCCTTCAGCATTAGTTTCTCTAATTTCATCAATCAGACGAGGCGCGATCCGTTTCCCGCCATTTGCAACGGTCGACACATATTGCAGCATTTGGATGGGCGTATACGTATCATACTGACCAAATGCAAAGGTTAATGCTAATCCAGGATTTTCAGCTGTGCCTATAAAACCAGAACCTTCACCGGGTAAATCGATTCCCGTCTTTACACCTAAGCCAAATTGGGCATAGTAGTTTCTTAATCTTTTGATTACATTTTTGTAATCGATGTTTAGCGCCATATTTTGATAGTAATCGTATTCTCCGCCCATTCGCATGGCCAATTTTGCCATGTAGACGTTGGAAGAACGTTCTAGTGCAGTAATATCATTCACCGCAACGCTACCTGAACGGTTGAAAACTGAACTGATCTTTTGACCGGCAAGTGTTAGTGGTTCATCAATCAACGTGTTATCCGCTAGTGTGATAGCCCCATCCATGTACCCTGCTAATACGGTTGCTGGTTTTACGACCGATCCCATTTGATAAGTATTCGTGATGATACCTAGTGTATCATCTTTTATTTCTCCGTTTGTTTCTCTTTTTTGACCGGTCATTGCTAAAATTTCGCCGTTGTTTGGATCAGCAGCGACGACATATATTCTGTCATTTAACCCTTCACTTTCATTAACTAATGATTCCTTTGCAAGATCTTGAACGATCGTTTGAAAATCCATATCGATCGTTAGAACAAGATTATCGCCTTTTTCACCTGTATAACTTTGGATCGTATTGACGACATCGCCATTCTGATTGGTCTCGGTTTCTGATTGTGATTTTGAACCACTCAAAACTTGTTCATACTCCAATTCTAAATAACTTTCTCCCACACGGTCATTACGTGCGTAGCCTTGTGCCAAATAAGTAGCTGCTTTGTTCTTTGGCAGTCCTTTAGACTCACTGGTGACGTTACCTAAGATAGTTTTCAGCATATCTTTTTCTGGATAAGTTCTGACCCAATCCGTGCCTGTATCGATTCCTGGTAAATCCAAAAGATTTTCACTAACTTTTGCGATTTCATCATTGGACACATCTTCACCTTTAATATTGATCGTTGATAAGGCATAGGCACCATTCATTCTTTTAAAGATAGCGGCTGCTTCTTGTTCTTCTTTTGAGAACTGAATGTCTTCATCTGTCACTTTGTCTACTTGAAGTTGGTAAAGTTCTGATCCGTTTAATGAATCTTTTTGTTTATCACTTATGCGGTCATTAACTTTATCTTCATTCATAGAGATCCAAAAATCTTTTAAGTCTCTTTTAGATAAATCAAAATCACTATCTTGTTCAAATTCAGTAATATTTGGCATCTCGATGTACGCTGCTAGATTTACAGCAATAGTTGCCATATCCTCACTAGAAACACCTGTACCTCTTGTATACGTGATCGCTTGAAGTGCCTCATTGCCAACTAATTTACGTTGCTGGTTATCGTAAATTTCGCCTCGAGGAACGGTTCCAGTTGCTAAAGTGGTTTCTGTCCGCTGAACTTCTGTTTCGAACTCTTCACCTTTTACAATTTGCAAGTAGCCTAATCGAAGGATCAACATGGCGAATAACAGAAAGACTGTAAAGAACAAAAAGTTCAACCGAAATGGAATATGTGATTTTTTCTTCTTATTATGATTTTTTTTATTTGTTTTCAAAAAGGGCACCTTCCTGTTCAAATTACTTGTCTCATTGTATCAAATTTGTTTTGAATTAACTACTGATTAAAGAAAACTTTAATTATTTCATTGCGTTCTGTGCTATTCTAATACTTGTAAGAATTACAAGTTCGTTGATGGAGTTGAACCTTATGCAAAAAATAATGCAGACTTTTATACAAAAACAATGGCCCTTATTGTTAGCTTTTTTCGTCCCGTTCCTTACTTTATCGACTATTTATATTTTCCAAGGCGTTTATCCTTTTGGAAATGATTCTCTTCTAACCGTCGACTTGGGACAACAGTATATTGATTTTTTTGCTTATTATAGACAAACTTTTTTTGAAGATCCCAGTACATTCTTTTATTCTTTTTCTAAAGCTATTGGTGGGGATATGTTGGGGTTATGGGCTTATTATCTGACTAGCCCGTTTAACCTGCTGTTTCTGTTGTTTCCACATACTCAAATAACTTTAGCCGTAACTTGCTTGACCTTATTAAAAATCAGTTTAAGCGGACTAAGTTTTGGTTACTTATTAAAAAAAGCTTTCAATGGAACAGGCTTTATCTTAGCTGCTTTTTCTATCAGTTATGCGCTAATGGGATACACGATCGTTAATCAGTTAAATATTATGTGGCTGGATGGCCTCATTTTCTTGCCGCTTATTGTTTTAGGTCTTGAACGATTGATCGATAAAAAAGCCGGATTGCTCTACTCTATTTTTTTGGGCATCATGTTATTCGCAAATTATTACATCGCTTATATGATCTGTTTATTTTTGATTTGCTATTTCATTTTTCGTTTAGTCAGCGTTTCTTATCCAAAGGAGACGCCGTGGAAAATGAAATTTAAAGAGACCCTAGTTTCGATTGGCTTATTTATTTGGCATTCTGTATTAGGAGCTGGTCTAGCAGGTATTTTACTGCTTCCAACTTTTCATGCTCTTATGGAAAGTAAAGCCAGCTATACAAAATTCGAGTTCGATTGGGAATTAGCCTATCCTTTCTCTGAGATGTTATCAAAACTTTTTATTGGGGCTTTTAATTTTGAACAAATGCCTTCGGGTTACCCTAACTTGTTTATTGGCAGTTTAGCACTTGTTTCATTCTTATGTTATTTCTTTAACCAGTCTTTCTCAAAAAGAGAACGGCTAGCAGCTTTAGCTGTAATGATCCTGTTTGTTGTTTCCCTTAATCTAGAAGCATTCAATAAAATTTGGCATGCTATGCAGTACCCTATTTGGTATCCATATCGTTTTTCATTTGTAGTGTGCTTCTTCATGCTAGTGAACGGTTTTCGCAGTTTCATGCATTACGAGGGCATGAGACCCATTAGTACTTTTGTCAGCATGGTCTTGACCGCTTTAGTTAGTTTTTATGTGTACAATGGCGAATTTGATTTTATTTACACCGAACAAATTATTTTGACGATCCTATTTACCTTTATGGTCATCTTTTTACTCATTATCAAACCACAAAAATATACTTGGCTGCCTGTTGTTTTTTTTATTCTGACCACAATAGAAATGGGGTTAAATGCGCAAATTGATTTATCGCGCTTAAGCTATGTCGATCAAGATAATTTCACTGTTTACCAGACAGAACTGGATGCAAATATTGACGCTGTTCAAGATATGGACGGTACCTTCTACCGAATCGAAAAAACCTTTTTACGAACAAAAAATGACAGTTTCCAAGCTAATTACCCTAGTATTACTCATTTCAGTTCAACATTTGAACGTACTATCCCGGCTTTATTCGGTAGTCTTGGGTTTCCAGTGGGTGATGGTTTTCTAGCCTACTCTAATGGGACGTTGTTAACCGATGCCTTATTCAATATCCAGTACTATATGAGCGAGAAAGATGCGCCTTATCTTGTAGAAAATAATAATTCCTTAGAAACGAAAAATGCAGGATTAAAGAAAACTCTTGCTTATGCTGCAAAACCGCCTTCATTGATCGATGCATTAGTGACACCCACTGTTTCAGATGAAAAAAAAGCAGCATTTGAATTGAGTATCATGCAGACAAAACCTGATCTGCGTTCTTATAAACAAATCGGCGAAACCGATAGAATATTCATTTATGAAAATCAAAATGCCTTACCTCTTGCTTTTGGTAGTTCGAGTGCTATCTTAGATGTCTCTTTACTGGAAGATCAGCCTATCCAGCTGCAAGAGACTATCTTGCACTCTTTGACCGGGAATCAACTAGCAGCTGACTATTTTGTTCCATCTGAATTTGACAGTACCGTTTATCAAAACGTGACTCTATCTGATGCACTTAACGAGACGACCTATCAGAAACAAGTTTTGAATAATGATGCTTCAGTCAGTTTTCAATTTACACCCGAGACTGATGATTCTTTCTATTTGACCCTTAGTCCAAATATCAAAGATGAAGATGTAGAATTATTTTTAAATGGTGAGCCTTTTACTCAATATAAAACGTATCGTGATCAACTGATTTTAAATCTTGCTAGTCAAAATAAAGGAGACACGATAACTTTTAAAATCAGCTTAAAAGAATCGACTATCCGTTTAAAAGATTTCCAATTGTACCGTTTAGATTCGATTGCGTTCGACAAAGCCATTCAATCTTTGAAAACTGGCGGTATGACGATTGAAGAATACGGCAACACCTCGTTTAAAGGCACCGTAAATATCCAAAAAGGGCAAGATATCTTAATGACGACTATTCCCTATAGTGAAGGATGGGCTGTTAAGATCGATGGTGTTCCTGTACAAACGAAGCAAGCTTTAGAGAGCCTATTAGTTGTTCCAATCGATGAAGGCAAACATGTTATCGAATTAGACTATACCGTACCTCTATTTTTCGAAGGAACGATTTTAACACTTCTTTCAGCAGCACTGCTTCTCCTGACAGCTCTTTTGTTTGAAAAAACCATTAAAGGTGGACATTTATGAATTCGTTGATAAAAATTGCTCAACCAAGAATACCCATTCAACTAACTACAGCTAACTTTGATGAGATCGATCATGAATCTTATTATACAAATTGTCAATTTAAGGACTGTACCCTTTCCAATACGCGGCTAGAGAGTGTTTGCTTTCAACACGTTGTTTTTATTAATGTTACTTTTGACAATTGCCAATTTATTCGTTTTGAATGTTTAGATGTTACCTTCGAAGGATGCAATATCAGTAATAATGAGTGGATCGGGGGCACTTTCCACCGCATTGCTTTTAAAGACACAAAATTGCTTGGCACTAATTTTGCTGAATCTTCGATCGTTGATACTCACTTTGATCATTGCATTGGAAATTACAGCTCTTTTAACTATGCTTCAATGAAGCTAGTCCGTTTCCAAGATAGTTCACTTATCGAAAGTGAATTTTTTGAAGTGAAATGGAAAAAATTAGATTTTGTAACGTGTCAATTAGATCGGATGTCTATTATGAGAACGAACCTTAATGGCTTAAATTTAAGCGATTCAGAATTCGAAAGTCTGGCAGTATCGATTAATTTAGTCAAAGGCTGTAAATTAAATGCCGGACAGGCTTTAATTATTGCGCATAGCCTAGGTATTCTGATTGTATAATGGCAACTTATTAAGGCATAAACAAGCCTTTCCATCAAAAAAATTGAAACCGATAATGATTCGATAAATCACAAAATGACACTATTCTTTTTCAAGGGAATAGTGTCATTTTTATGGCTGTATAATTTTTGGTGTTGATAGACTTAATCTAATTTTTTAAAATAATTAGTCTGAAAATCTTATTTGACCCAAAAGAATGATCACACCAAAATAAACTCCCACTTATCTCACTAATTAATTTAAATGGGAATCTATTCTTTTTTAACTTTCACTTCATTATTAACGTCTCGTTGTATCTCTATCTGAATCTGAATCTGGATCTATCCAAGGCTGATTAGTTAAAGTACCACTGAATCTTGGGCTGCTGATATTACTATTAGCTGAACCGGAGTCAACAAAATCAGATTGATGATTAAACTCTCTATTTCCTTCAAGATCGGTAACAGGTTGACCTAATCGTTTTTTTGGGTACCAATAATCAATATCAGTAGCTTCACCTAACAGTAATACATAGTTCAGTTCAGCCATTGCTTGATTATACTGATTTCTTTCCTCTGTTTTTGTCAAGCCGTATTTTTCTAGAGAAAAAATATCATCAGATTCTGCATGACGGACCACCCAAGTTATTTTTTCCAAGAGAATAGGATCATTTGCATAAAGTGAGGCAATAGTTTCGAATTCATGCAGCACATCTGCTTTTTCTTTATTTGTAACAATTGTTATTTGGTCGACCATTTGGCTGTTTCTTAACAGTTGAGCTACTTTTTCTACTACTACTTCTATAGACTGATAGACACCTTCAAATCGTTTATCCAATCTCACCACTCCTAACTGATTAATAAGCTTATACTTCTATTCTACAAATTAATTTTACCATAAAAGAAATCGTTTACATAATATCAAGGCAGCTATATTTCATCTGATTATTCAAAAAAAGAAAGCAAACCTAAAAATAGGTTTGCTTTCTTTATAGCTAATAAGATTATTTTGCTGATTCGTAACGTTTTGCTACTTCTGCCCAATTAACAATATTCCATACTGCTTTTAAGTAAGCAGGACGTTTATTTTGATATTTCAAGTAGTAAGCATGTTCCCAAACATCTACTCCAAAAATCGGTGTTTTTCCATCTGTTAATGGAGAATCTTGGTTAGCTGTTGAAGTTACTTCTAATTTACCGTTGTTAAGAACTAACCAAGCCCAACCTGAACCAAATTGGCCAGCTCCTGCTGTTTCAATTGCTTCTTTTAATTTATCAAAGCTGCCAAAAGTAGCATCGATAGCTTCTTTTAAAGCTCCGGTTGGTTCTCCGCCACCAGCTGGTGAAAGAATTTCCCAGAAGAAGCTGTGGTTAGCATGTCCACCACCGTTATTACGGATAGCTGTACGGATTTCTTCAGGAACTGAATTTAATTCTGTTACCAATTCTTCAATTGATTTTTTAGCTAACTCAGGATATTTCTCAAGAGCAGCGTTTGTTTTTTCGACATATGCTGCATGATGTTTGTCGTGATGGAACTCCATAGTTGCTTGATCAATGTGTGGTTCTAATGCATCATATGCATATGGTAATTTTGGTAATTCGTATGCCATAATTAATTCCTCCATTTAACTTTTTTTAATTTCTAGATAATAAATGTAACACCTTTCAATAAAAAACACAAAGTATTCAACTATCTTTATTTTCAAAAAACAATATATTTATTTTTTTATAGCTAGCTTAACCTATTGAGTTTATTAAACTTAACCGCTACAATTAAATATAGTCATTTATACTTATTATCCATTTCAAAAAAAGTTATTTTATCAAGTCAGGAGAGATCATTATCCAATTAATACATTTATTTAAAGACTCATTGATTCATCCAGAAAAACTTGTTCAAGTGATCACTTTAAAGAAAGGCAAAGTATTTCTTTATTTTTTATTTATCGCTTTTATTACTACCATCCCGCTTTGGATCCAAAGCAACCAGACGATAGATGATTTTAGCCGTGATGGGCAAATTATTGCAGAGAGTATCCCATCATTTAAAATAGAAAACAATCAGCTTGTTACAGACGAGCCCGTAAAGAGTTATATTTACCAAACGGATTCGATTATTTTTACCTTTGATCCAAATGGAGAAAGAACTCTCGATGATGTAGAGCAAGACTTGATCGGAAACTTAATAGGTATTGCTTTTTTAGAAGACGGCCTTTATTTTAGCCTTCCCGACTATCCGATCAATTTCTCTTATACTCAATTAAATGGCTTAACGAGTGCCTCTTTTATCGACCTTATACTTAGTGTCGATTCGTTTGGCGGAATTTTACAAATAATTACCTTTACTATACTATGGTTGGTTTCTCTACTTCTTACTTTCTTATATACTGTATTGTCTACTTTATTTGCAAATATTCTTTCTATGATTACAGGGAAGCAGTTAAATTTTGGCGAAAGTTTTAAACTTGTTTTATTTGCTTCTACGTTACCGAATTTATTTATTGCCTTTTTGAATAGTTTCGGTCTGATTCCTTCTTTTCAAGTAGAAATCAAAACAATAGTGACGCTGTTCATTTATTATTTAGCCATTCGAACTATTCCTAAGCCTAAAAAGCAATCTTAAAAAATAAATCAAAATAAAAGAGTTGGGAAATTTCCTAACTCTTTTTTTGGTTCTACGTCAAATAGTGTGGATGCTTCAAAATGAAATTTTTTTGGAATAGATGGGTTTGCTTATAAAGAGCCACGAGACAAACTTAAGGGTAGCTAAATTTCACTCGATTTAAAAGATAAAAATCGACTAATCTAAATCAGTTAAAGCGGTCGAAGTAAAAACAAACTTTATTTATTCAGATACAGCCATACATGAATCCATCAGTATCCTGCCAAATAACCATTTCTAGAACTTTTGATACTAAATTTTAATTAGTTTTAAAACAAAAAAAGCAGTACGAGAAAGTTCTCTCGCACTACTTAAACTAGACTTTATATTTCACCTAATTTAGCTTAGCCCCACCATTTGGCGTAAAGCCTTTTTTTTCATAACTTTTTATTCAGTTATTTTTTCTTATTTGCTTTTTTAATCACATTTGCTTGACTACGACGTTCAACTCGACGTTGCTTCAAACCGCTTTCTTTGATAGCACGTGACATTTTTTTCTTATAGCCTGGTTTAACTTTTTTCTTAGTTTTGTTGATCATACTTTTTAATTTAGGATCAATTTTATCAGTGGCACTATTTTCACGAGTCGTACGGCGCTTACGGTCATACGTATCGACTATTTCACCCTTTTGAATTGATTTCGGTTCAAAAGTAATACCCAATTTTTCGATATCTACGATTAAATTTTCATCGCTTGGAGAGTAAAGCGTGATAGCTGTTCCTTTAAGATTGTTTCTTCCTGTTCTACCGACACGGTGAATAAAGAAACTAAGGTCTCTTGGGATTTCAGCGTTGATCACATGTGACACACCTTCAATATCGATACCGCGTGCAGCTAAATCAGTTGCAACAACAAATTGATATTCAAGATTTTGTACTTGTTTCATCACACGTTTTCTTTCACGTGGGGGAATATCGCCATGGATTTTGGCTACTTTTACTCCTCTAGATTTAAGACCATCAGCTAATTCATCAACTTTAGATTTAGTATTTGCAAAAATCATTACTAAATAAGGTTGGCCAATTGTTAATAGCTCATAAATTACATCTATTCTATCTTTCCCTTTTGTAGAAATCAGCCAATTTTCAATTGTTGGGGAAATGATTTCTTTAGGCTGAATATGTTCAAATAATGGATTGGACATATACTTTTTCAAAAATGGTTGTAATTTTATCGGTATAGTAGCTGAAAAAACTAACATTTGTAATTTTTCTGGTAATTTACTTGCAATCTGATCAACATCCGTTAGAAAGCCCATGTCTAAAGTCATATCAGCTTCATCAATAACCAATACTGGAGCTGTATAGATCAATAATGATTTTTCAGTGACCAAATCTAAAATTCTACCTGGCGTTCCAATAACAATATGTGGTTGTGTTCCTACTAGTTTAGCCATTTGTCGTTTTTTGTCTGTTCCACCTACAAAGTTTTGTACAATAATTTTAGTAGGAGCTTTTTCAACTAGTTGAAGTGCTGCTTGATAAATTTGTTCTGCCAATTCTCTACTTGGTGTAGTGATCACCACTTGTACTTCATTACGTGATGGATCAATTTTATTTATTAATGGAAGTAAAAATGTATGAGTTTTTCCCGAACCCGTTTGTGATTGACCAATAACACTTTTCCCGTTTTGAATAGCCGGTATAAGTTTTTGTTGTACTTCAGTTGGTTGTGTAAAACCAATTTCATTTATTGCGTCAATTAAAAAAGGTTGTAACCCAAACTTTTCAAAGGTATGTTCCATTTTATCGCCTCATTTCTCTTGATACTCTTTTGCATCTTATACATTATATCATAAAATAGTGTGATTCGTTACCTAAATATGTAACACCTTTAAAACATGATCAATTGAACAACTAAGTTGGTCTTACATTTAACTCAATCAAGGCCTTGTAAGAATAAATTAATTGTAACTAACTTAATTTTTTAGGGATATTACTTGTAATTATTGCAAAAAAGCCTTTTATTTATAAAACATGAGCTAAATAACGGATATTTTTCAAGTAACGTTGTACACTGTTAATTGAACGAATCAGAAATAAACGCTTAAATCTCTTACTTTTTAAAAGAAAGAATCAACGAATGATTGATTCTAAAAGCAGAAAACAGTACAATAGTTTTAGAAAAGATGAACGTCTTTGTTCTAGAAGAGGGGTATCAAGATAGATGACAACTGAACAGAATGTCTTATTTACGATCTTTGGAGGGACCGGAGATTTAGCAAAAAGAAAATTGTATCCCTCTCTTTATCGCTTATATAAAAAAGGGATCATAAAAGAACAATTTGCTGTAATTGGAACTGCTAGAAGAGAATGGACGGACGATCATTATCGTGAAATAATCATCGAAACAATCAAAGACTTGATTGTTTCGGAAGAAGACGCGATTGAATTTGCTAGCCATTTCTACTACCAATCACACAATGTGAATGATTCAGAACACTATGTCAGTTTAAAAGTTCTGGCCGAAAAATTGGAGGCTCGCTACCATATTAAGGGCAATCGTTTACATTATTTGGCTATGTCCCCTGACTTTTTTGGTACGATCACTCAACAATTGAACGAACAAGGTTTAGTATCAGATACTGGATTTAACCGCCTGATCATTGAGAAGCCTTTTGGTCATGACTATGAGACTGCTAATATATTAAATGAGCAAATCCGAGAAGTCTTTGATGAAAATCAAATTTTCCGTATCGATCATTACCTTGGAAAAGAAATGGTGCAAAATATTTCTACTGTACGTTTTGCCAATAATATGATCGAATCAATGTGGAATAATCGCTACATTGATAACATTCAAATTACATTGAGTGAAGCTCTTGGAGTAGAAGAGCGTGGCGGTTATTATGATAAAAGCGGTGCCTTAAGGGATATGGTACAAAATCATATTTTGCAAGTAGTGTCTCTTTTAGCAATGGAACCTCCTGCAAAACTATCAGACATAGATATTCGCAATGAAAAAATAAAAGCTTTACGAGCTGTTCGAGTTTTCACCCCTGAAGAGGTGAAAGAAAATTTTGTTCGCGCACAATATGATGTAGGCTCTAACGATGATATTTTATTAAACAAGTATCAAAATGAACTGAATGTTGCAGAAGACTCACTAACAGAAACATTTGTTGCAGGAAAAATTTTAATTGATACATTCCGTTGGAAAGGCGTTCCCTTTTATATTCGTACTGGTAAACGTTTATCCGAGAAAGGCACACAAATCAATATTGTCTTTAAGAATGTTCCATTGAATTTATTCAGTGAAGATGCCGAAGAAAAACTGCCATCAAATGTATTAACTATTTTTATTCAGCCGACTGAAGGTATTTCTCTCCAGATCAATACAAAGAAAACCGGGATCGATTTAGAAACAGAAACATTTGATCTTATGCACCAACACTCAGCTGAAACGCTCGCAAATAGTCCAGAAGCCTATGAAAAGCTGATTTTTGACTGTTTGAATGGCGATGCAACGAACTTTACCCATTGGGATGAAGTAGCTTCCTCTTGGAGATTTGTTGATGCTATACGCAAAGTATGGGATCAAGATAAAACGAATCTTCCTAGTTATCCAAGTGGTTCTATGGGACCCGCAGAAAGTGATGCTTTATTGGCTAAAGACGGTTTTTACTGGTATTGGAATCCAATTTCTCCTGATGAAAATGAAAAAAAATAAAAATTTAAAAGAGGCTGGGACTTATGTCCTAGCCTCTTTGCCTGTCCAACTATTGATTCTAAAAGTACTGCTAAAATTGAGCCTCATCGATAGAAAAGGAACCAGCAATAACTTTGATATTAATAGATCAGTTTGATCATTTACCTGAAATTTGTGGCGAAAAAGAAGTTGCTTGTAGCCTAAAATGAAGCACTGTGGGAAAATAACGTCCAAGTGTATCATGTTTGCAAGCTGCTAAAGCAGAAACAACCATGAAAACTCTTCTTTTAGGTCTCAGGCGCTTCTATGGATCTCCGCAAGTAAACCCGTTATTCCAGAAGAAATTTCTTTTAAGGCACTAACCCATTTTATTGAACAATCAATATGAGACTATAATTTTTGATGTTCATAGATCAGTTTGATCACTCACCTGAAATTTCTGTCGGAATAGGGTTTGCTTGTAGCCATGTAAAGAATTCAATGTGAATTATAGGCTGTATAATTTTTGGTGTGGATGAAGAAATTCATTCGCACCTATTTTTTTATAAAAAAATAGAAACAAATGAATTTTCCAGTTAGAATAAAGTCACGACAACCCACTAGAAAGGAAAATTCATATGTCTCATAATAATTGTATCCGAACTGCACTTGATTTAAAAGATAAAAATATCTTTTTTGATGAAAAATTTTGCGAGGAGAAACGAATCAAAGGGTTCAGATCAAAAGTTTTCTATGCCACTTTAACGTACAAACCCACTCACTGTGAGTGTTGTGGGATGAAGAACCACGCCTACTCTATTGTAAAGAATGGGTATTTAACCTCTAGGGTTAAATGGGTCAGTTCGACTCATTATGCAACGTCTATTCGATTAAAGAAGCAGCGGTTTCTTTGTAGAGCATGCGGTGTTACCTTTGTTGCACGTTCTCCTGAAATTGAAGAAGGTTGCTTCATCGCTAAACGGGTCAAACAGTCTATCGCGGTTGAATTAGCCGACACTATTTCTATAAAAGACCTGTCTAAACGGCATTTTGTTTCTCCTACCACTGTAGACAGAGTCTTGAAACAACTCAATCAGTCTGTTAAAAATACCTTCAAATCCTTGCCGCAACACCTCTCTTTCGATGAATTTCAATCCGTTAAAAACGTCGAAGGAAAAATGAGCTTTATTTATTCGAATGCAGACACACATGAACCAATCGATATCTTGCCAACTCGGCTGCTACTAGCTTTACGCCGTCACTTTCTTCGCTATCCCTATAAGACGAGGATGAACGTAAAAACGATTGTCGTAGACATGAACGCGGCCTACTTTACATTAGTTAAAGATCTCTTTCCTAATGCTAAAGTGATCATTGACCGTTTCCATATCGTTCAGTTGATATCACGCTCGTTGAATCAAACCAGAGTTCAAACAATGAAACAATTCCATACCTCTAATTCAGAAGATTTAAAGAATTACAGAAAATTTAAAAGGTACTGGCAACTCCTGTTAAAGGATTCAGACGACTTAAATTTTAAGGATTACCGCTATCAACGACTCTTTAAAAAACCTTTACCGAATACAGAAATCATCGACTACCTACTTACGCTCGACGAGACTCTTAAAGCGACGTATGATTTGTATCAAAATCTTCTTTATTATTCTAAAAAAAATGACTATAAAGGGTTTAAAAACCTTGTACTTAAGGCTTCTCCTAAAGAGTTATCTCCTTTTATGCAGACTGCCCTTAAAACCCTGCGTAAACACTTGCCTAGGATAAAACATACTTTTATGTATCCCTATTCTAACGGTGCTTTAGAAGGGTCAATCAATAAAATAAAAGTCATCAAACGGGTTGCTTATGGTTATCGGAATTTTCAGAACTTTAGATGTCGTATTTTGATTAGTTTTAAAGCAAAAAAAAGCAGCGCGAGAAGATTCTCTCACGCTGCTTAAACAAGACGTTATTTCCAACTAAATTTAGCTCATCCACACCATTTGACGTAGAGCCGAATTATAAAGCTTTAACGCTTCAGCGATTAAGCTTTATTTGAAGCTTGAAAGCCTGAGAACTTTTTTAGGCCTCAGGCGCTTCCATGGCTCTCCACAAGCAAAACCGTTATTCCAGAAGAAATTTCTTTTAGAATACCAACACACTTTAATGAAGAATCAATATACATAGAAAAAAGGGTCCGTTCATCAGTTTCCTGATGACCAGATCCTTTTGCTTATTCTCAGCTGAATATATCCCAGCCTCTTTTATTCTCTATACAGGTCTGATCAACGTTTGTTGGATTCTTTCTTGATTATCAGGATCACTGCCATATCTTGTTCCTGTTTCCAATGTATCAATTTGTTGGATCTCCTCTTTAGTTAAAGAGAAATCAAAAACATTGCTATTTTCTAATATACGATTTTCATGGGTCGATTTAGGAATAACGACTTCTCCTCTATCTAAATGCCAGCGAATAATTACTTGTGCAGGAGTTTTAAAATATTTTTTCCCAATCTCCGTTAATATCGGATGATTCAACAGCTCAGATTTCCCTTGACCCAAAGGACCCCACGCTTCATGAATAATGCCATTTTCTTTCATGTATTCGTGCAATTCATTTTGCGGAAGTTCAGGATGTGTTTCGATTTGATTGATCATTGGCTGCATCAATCCTTGGTTTTTAAGCTCTTCAAGATGATGGATCTGGAAGTTTGAAACACCGATTGCTTTAATTTTTCCTTCTTCATATAATTCTACAATAGCTTTCCATGTTTCAACATATTTTGGAGTAGCCCAGTGAATTAAATATAAATCTAGATAATCAGTTTCTAACAGATTTAAACTTTCTTGAAAGGCTGCTTTTGTTGGCTCATATCCTTCGTCGTAATTCCAAACTTTTGATGTAATAAAGACATCTTCTCTTTTAATTCCTGCTTCCTTTAAACCACGAGCTAAATATGCTTCATTTCCATAAATTTTAGCTGTATCAAAATGACGGTACCCTACTTCAACTGCATATTTAACCGCATTTACTAATTCAGCTTCATCTTTCATCAGAAATAATCCAAGACCTAATTTAGGTATCTTAACTCCATTATACAATTCAATACTTTCGACTAACGGTTCGCCCATTTTGAAACACTTCCTTCAATTCATTTTGACCTCTATTAGTCTAAACCATTTGATTTGGTTTCTACAAGCGAGACGAATCTAAATCTGTTTGATCATGAAAAAAAGTTTTGAGTCTTTCTCTTAATATCTTTATTGAACCTTCTTGGTCGCTTTCAAGATTTAAAACAAGTAGGGGCTCATGTAGACTCATTCTTAGCAACATCCAACCTGTACCATACTTTCCAGCAGTATTCACGCGGACGCCCTCTAAATTAGCTGGCTCAACTGACAAATCAGACTCTTTTTCGATAAATGATTGGAACGATTCCATCACTTTAGCACCTGTTGTCCGAATATCCTCAGGTAAGATTTTAAACCGCACTTCATCTGTTTCAACAGGTTGGTTTAAAGAAGTGATCAAATCTGAAAAACTTTTTCCTTCTTTTTGCAAATCAGCATCTGCCATAAGTATTTTTGCTACTAGATACGCTCCATCATCTAAGAAATAATTTTCTTTTAATGCTGCATGCCCACTTGTCTCAATCGCTAAACTAGTCGGGATGCCTTCTTTATTCAATTGGATCGCACGGTTGATCACATTTCGATAACCTGTAATGTAGCGGTCCTGCTTGCCTCCTAGAGATGTGATAAAGGTTTTTAAATGTTCAGAAGTTGCTGAACTCGTAACAATCGTCGTCCCTGGATTTTCTTTGATCAAAATGGCTGAAATAACGCCAATCAGATTGTTTCGATTCAGGGGTTCGCCTTTGCTGTCTACTAGTGCAGAACGGTCCACATCAGTATCAAAAATGACACCGATATCTGCTTTGTTTTTCAAAACGGCTTCTTGGATACTTTTCATGGCTTCTTTATTATCAGGATTTGGAATATGGTTAGGAAAATTCCCATCCGGTTCTAAATATTGGCTTCCTTGGATATTGGAACCTAATGGGACCAGTACTTTTTCAGCAAAAAAGCCTCCTGCGCCATTACCTGCATCGACAACAATATGCCTGCCGGTCAACGGTTTTTCATAGTGGTCTTTATGATTGATCCCCACACGGATCTTATCGACTAAATCTTTTGCATATTCATTCAATAGTGAACGAGCAGAAACTTTTCCTTGATTATTTTCCCACATGATATTTTTACGATCTGCGTGCTGTAAAATAAAATCAATGTCTTCATGTTCTGCTCCACCATCTTTTGTAAAGAACTTCAATCCATTGTATTCAAATGGCAAATGACTTGCAGTCACCATTACGGCTCCATCACATGCGTAAGAATCATATTTAGTAGACATAAACATAGCTGGAGTAGTAGAAAGTCCCACGTCTATCACATTTATCCCCGCATTAGTCAATCCTCTTGTAAAGGCCGTTTTTATACGCTCAGCTGACAACCGGCTATCATGTCCTACAGAAACTTTCAGCGGTTTATTTTCATCTTCTGTTGCTAGTTTCTTTACTTCTTTCAACCAGACAGCAAAACCATAAGCTATTTTTTCGACTCTTTCATCTGTCAAAGTTATTTCGTGCTCTGGCGTTCTTATTGCTATACCACGGATATCCGATCCATTTTGTAATGAGGTTAAATTAAATTCAGCCATAGCAGATCTATTTCCTCCTTTTGAAACGTCTCATTTTTATAGTTCGATCCATTTTTTTAAGTAATCATACATTTTTTTTGCATCTTCTTCATTTTTCGAAATAATTAAACAAGTATCATTGCCGCCTACAGTACCAACCATTTCTGGAAAATCAATGGCATCTAACAATGCCGCTACAACATGAGCATTACCAGGTATAGTCATCAAAACATTTGTAAACTGTACTTGCGTCAGTCTGATCACAACGTTCCCTAATGTAGATTGTAACTTTTCTTCATTAGACATTCGATTATTTTGGAATATCGTATACTTGACATTCCCACTAGATGAGGTTGTTTTCACTAAATGCATCTCTTTGATATCTCTAGAAATGGTTGCTTGTGTAGCTTCAACCCCTTCTTGCTTAAGATAATGCAATAACTCTTCTTGTGTAGCAATATCGTGATTCGTAATGATTTGTTTGATTGCTAATTGTCGATTTGATTTTTTCATACTGTAAAGCCTCCTTCTAATTAAACGATTCTTCTTTTTTAGTATACCAAACAAATGATGTATACGCTTATATTTTGTGATATTTTTACAAAATAATGAATAAAAATTCTATTCTTCAAAAACAATGGCATTCTCTTAACCAATTTGATATAATGAATGAAGTTAAATAATATATGATCTTTGATGAAGAGAGTACTGATAGAGAGCATTTTAAGCGAGTTGGGATGGTGTAAGCCAACAATGTGACCTTTTAGGAACCGCACTTTGGAGAGAATAAAATTGGGTTATCATTCAGTTCAACTGTATGGATTACTCAGCTTATCCGGTTTTGTTTGCCGTTATCTAAAAACAAGTGGTTTCGTCAATTGACAAAACAACAAGAGTGGTACCGCGGGAAAACCTCGTCTCTTTTTTGATTAGCATAGAATCAAAAAAGAGACGAGGTTTTTTATGTATAAACTATTATATAGTAAATTTTGAACGCAAAAGTCGTTCGCATAGGAGGAAAAAGAATGGATTATGAATTAATGGTTGCACAAGCTATAAAAGAACAAATTGGTGATGCACTACCCATTGAAAAAATTGTCAACTTATTAGAAAACCCAAAATCTGTAGAACATGGTGATATTGCTTTCCCTGCTTTCGCTTTAGCAAAAGCTTATCGTAAGGCTCCACAACAGATTGCTGCTGAATTAGGTGAATCGGTCAACTCCCCTATTGTAGAGAAAATAGAAGTTGTTGGACCTTATCTCAACTTCTTTTTAAATAGAAAAGAAGTGAGTGCTGCAGTATTAAATGAAGTTCTAGTGAAAAGTGGCCATTATGGCGATGCAGAAATTGGTGGAAATAGAAATGTACCCATCGATATGTCATCACCAAATATTGCCAAACCGATTTCAATGGGGCATTTGCGTTCAACCGTTATCGGGAATTCTTTAGCAAACATCTTAAAAAAAGTCGGTTTTAACCCTATTAAAATCAATCACCTCGGCGACTGGGGAACCCAATTCGGTAAACTGATCGTAGGGTATAAACTTTGGGGCAGCGAAGAAGCTGTCAAAAAAGATCCGATTGGTGAACTTTTAAACTTATATGTTAAATTCCATAAAGAAGCTGAAGAAAATCCTGAATTAGATAATGATGCTCGTGAGTGGTTCAAGAAATTAGAAGACGGCGACGAGGAAGCCCAAGAACTTTGGAGATGGTTCCGAGAAGAGTCTTTAAAAGAATTTAATTATATCTATGAGCGTTTAGACATCACTTTTGATTCTTTCAACGGCGAGGCTTTCTATAACGATAAGATGCAAGAAGTTATTGATTTGCTTGAAGAAAAAAATGTGTTGACCGTGAATGAAGGAGCTACTATTGTAGATTTAGAAAAATACAATCTAAATCCTGCATTGATCAAAAAATCCGATGGTGCGACTCTTTACATCACCCGTGACTTAGCAGCAGCGATCTACCGTAAACGGACATATGATTTTGCTTTATCTTTATATGCTGTCGGCAATGAACAAAGCAATCACTTTAACCAGTTAAAAGCTATCTTAAAAGAGATGGATTATGATTGGGCTGATGATATGCACCATATCCCATTTGGTTTGATCACACAAGGCGGTAAAAAGTTATCTACTCGTCAAGGGAAAATTGTTTTACTTGAAGAAGTTCTGGATGATGCCGTCGCTTCTGCACTTGAACAAATCGAAGAAAAGAATGCTGATTTACCAAACAAGGAACTGATTGCTGACCAAGTTGGGATCGGCGCTGTTATTTTCCACGATTTAAAAAATGATCGCTTAAATAATTTTGACTTCACCATTGAAGAAGTTGTTCGTTTCGAAGGAGAAACAGGTCCTTACGTTCAATATACAAGAGCTCGTGCAATGAGTATCTTAAAAAAATCTGGTTTAGCTGGTATCGATACGACAGTCAACTATCCTTTAGATGACGCTTATAGTTGGGAAATCATCAAATTGTTACAAGACTACCCATCTGTTGTCAAACGTGCTTATGAGAAATTTGAACCATCAGTTATCGCTAAACATGCGATTCATTTAGCTCAAGCTTTTAACAGATACTATGCAAACAGCAAAGTGCTTACAGATGATGCTCAAAAACCTGCTCGTTTAGCATTAGTTCAATCTGTCGCAACTATTTTAAAAGAAGATCTAAGATTATTAGGTGTACAATCTCCAGATCAAATGTAATATTCCAGAAGAAATTCCTTTTTAAACACCGACATCATTTTTTAAGTAATCAATATATATAACAAAAATAGGGTCTGTTCATCAATTTTCTGATGAGCAGACCCTTCTTCTTATTCTTAGCTAGTTATCCCGGTCTCTTTTTCATTCACGATTCGGATACGCAAAAAAGGAACTGAGACAATTAAATTGTTCCAGTTCCTTTTTTTATTCGTTTTCAAGCTTCATCTATCCAAGAATTCGTCAACGTAATTTTTCGAGCAAATTGTTTATTGAATTCTCTTTTAGCAAATCGGTTCATTTTGCGTTCTTCATACCCACTACAGACAAATTTTTCTTCATCTGTTTCAGGTTCGATCAGCGGAACAACAGCTTTACTTTTATCTGTATTAAAAGCCACAAAAGTTAAAAAGGCTGTGACTGCTAGATATTGTTCTCCGGTTAGTAAGTTTTCTCCAATAACTTTGCAAAATACTTCTACAGATGATTTACCAACACCAGAAACATAGGTTTCAATAGTGATGGCATCATTCCGCTGGATAGGATGCAAGAAATCTACAGAATCAGTCGAAGCAGTCACCGATTGTGTACGGATATGTCTCGTTACGGCTATCGAAGCTGCTATATCAAGCATACTCATAAGTTCCCCACCAAATAACGTTCCATGATTATTTAATTGATTTGGAAGAATACTATGTGTTTGAACCACTAATGATTCACGACAGTGTTTTATAGCTCTTTTCTCATTCATCAGTTAACAAATCCATTCTCTACTAATAATGCGATCCCTTGACCACCACCAATGCAAGCAGATGCGATAGCATATTTTTTTTCAGGGTGATTTTTAAATTCATAACAAATTGATGTAAGGATACGTGCTCCAGACATTCCTAAAGGATGCCCTAATGAGATCGCTCCACCATTTGGATTTAAGCGACCGTATAATTCTGAATCTTTTTTGATTCCTAATTCTTTCATACAACCTAACGTCTGAGCTGCAAAAGCTTCATTGATTTCTAAAATCGCAATATCTTCAAGAGTTAGATCGTTTTGTTCTAAAACTTTATTGATTGCATAAACAGGACCTAAACCCATTACATTCGGGTCACATCCAACTACCGCAAAATCAACGATTTTAGCCATTACATCTAATCCGCGCTCTTTTGCAACAGATAACTTAGTGAAAATTTCGAAAGCAGCCCCATCATTTAGCCCAGATGAGTTTCCAGCAGTGATCGTTCCTTTTCCATCTTTACGAAAAGCCGGCTTTAATCTGGCTAAGCCTTCCATATTTGTCCCTGGTCTAGGATGTTCATCTGTGTCAACTACTGTTACGTTGCCTTTTCGATCTTTCACTTCAACCGAGACGATTTCTTGAGCAAGTCGACCACTATCCATAGCGTGAGCTGTTTTACTTTGGCTATCCACTGCAAATGCATCTTGCTCTTCTCTAGTGATCGAATATCTTTCAGCAATCTTTTCTGCAGTGTCTCCCATATGGTGGATTTCAGTATAATCATCACTCGGTTGAGTATTTACATGAAGCGCTAAATTTGCATCAATGACATTGAAGTTACCTACTTTAAAGCCTTCCCATCTTGCTTCTAATGGCAAATAATATTCTGAACGTGACAAGCTTTCAACTCCGCCCGCTGCAATAAATTCCATATCCATCGTCATCAGTTCTTGTACGGCTGAAATAGCTGATTGGATCCCAGAACCGCATACGCGATTAACGGTCATTCCAGTAGACTGCTGCCTTAAACCTGCCTTCAATCCGATGACTCGACCAATATTGCTTTCCTCTTGTGTTCCCATTGCTTGACCTGCAATAACTTCTTCTATCTCTTCATTTGCTAAACCAGCTCGTTTAATGGCCTCTTTTAACGCAATGGCTCCTAGTTCACTTACAGGAACGGTCTTCAATCCTCCTAAATAAGCCCCAATCGGGGTACGGGCTGCACCAACAATTACAATTGGATCATCAGTTTTTAATCTTGGCATAAATTAGATCTCTCCTTAACGTATCGGGATGTATTCTTATTGATTATAATTCTTGTAAATAAGATAATCAAATGACATTGGCTTATTTTAAGCAATATTAAGAAAAGCTTTACCTTTAAAATAATGGCAGTCATTTATTGATTTAATAAAAAAACAAACCAGCTTTGATCTAGCGCTAGTTTGTCTTTATAACGGTCTATAATTTTTATCAATTAAATTACTCACCTAAGTTTTATGGAAGAATCGGGTTTCTTATAGCCGTGTAAAGGATTCAATGAGATTGTTAAAACGTTAACGCTTCAAACAAACCCGTCCATTTCAAAAGAAATTTCATTTCAAAGTATCCACACTATCCGAAGTAGAACCCTTTATACTTAATCAAGTTTATCGTTTTCGTAGTGGTGCATTAATTCCAGTCCTTTAAAATCTTGCTGACGAAGAGCTTCATAAATTAAAATAGCTGCTGTATTTGATAAATTCAACGAGCGAACATGTTCGTCATTCATCGGGATACGTAAGCAATCCTCTTCATGTTCACGCATAAATTCTTCCGGCAAACCAGTCGTTTCTTTCCCAAAAAGGAAATAATGGTCCTCTTTACTTGCAGCATAATCAATATCGCTATAATTCCGATGACCAAATTTAGTGATCAAATGTAGTTGTCCATTTTGTGCAACTTCCATGAAGGCTGCTAGATTTTTATGATACGTAATATGAACTTGATTCCAATAATCTAGACCAGCTCGTTTTAAATGCTTGTCATCTGTTTGAAATCCTAATGGTTCAATTAAATGCAAGTGAGTATTAGTTGCTGCACACGTACGAGCTATATTCCCTGTATTTGCTGGGATTTGTGGTTCAAATAGAGCAATATGATTTGTCATGTTAATTAAGATCCTCCTAAAATAATTCAATTAATGAATCAGCTTTTTTTCTCTCTTTTATGTTGGATCACTTCAATTGCTTGATCGATCTCATGATAGGCTTCTTTGTCTGTTTCTTTCGCTAAAGCCTCTTTTAAAAAATCGATTATCATCTTATCTCTAGCTGAAACGATTTTTGCTATAGACCATGCCGCAGTTCCCCTGATAATGGGCCTGACATCTTCTTCGATACAGCGCATCAAATCTGGTAAAGCCGATTTATCACGGTAGTTGCCTAAAGCAATAATAGCATTACGTTGCAACGGTTTCTTCCCACGCCAAGAACCAGACATATGACCAAACTGTTCTTTGAAATCACGATTACTGATCGTCAGCAATGGTTTTAGTTTGGGCATGATACTTTCAGGTTCAGGCTCCATCTCCGGATGAAAATGAGCATTTTTCCCCTTGTTATAAGGACAAACGACCTGACAAATGTCGCATCCATAAATAACGTGACCCATTTTCCGTCTGAATTTTTCTTCCATCATCCCTTTGGTCTGGGTCTGGTAAGATAAGCATTGTATGGCATTGATCTGCCCATCTCCAAGCAAAGCTCCAGTAGGGCAAGCATCCACGCAGCGAGTACAGTCACCGCAACCAAAAGGAACGATCCTATCCGCTGGGAAATCAAGATTTGTAATGATTTCGCCTAAATATACATAAGATCCAAATTCTTCAGTGATGAGCAAGCCGTTTCTGCCGATAAACCCTATTCCTGCTCGCTGTGCTACTGCTACATCAATTAGTTCTCCAGTGTCCACCATCGGCTTATAAGTTATCGTCTCTCCAGCTTCATGACGGATGTACTCGATCAATCGATTCATTTTATCTCGTAAAATATCATGATAATCGATTCCCCAAGATGCTCGTGCAAATTCACCGCGACGTTCCCCTTTCACCCTAGGTGGTGGATCATCGATTTTAGTTGGATAAGCTAACGCGATCGAAATAATAGAGCGCGGATTTTCAAAAATCAGTTTGGGATAAATACGTTCCTCAATTACTTTATGCTCAAATCCAGAATGATGCCCTAATTCTTGCTGTTTTCTTAGTTTATCTTCTAATTCATCAAATGGATCAGCCGTTGTAAATCCAATTTTATCGATGCCAATACGCTTACTTTCTTCAATGATTTTTTCTTTTAATGAAGTTGCTTCTCCAACCATAAGCTTCACTCCTATAAAATTACTTTTCATATTCATTTTATCGTATTTTCATATTAAAAACAAAAGATCTTTATGATCCATTCTACCGCTAAAAAAGAGCGCAAAAAAAACGCATCGCTTCGGTGTCCAGCACTGCGAAACGATACGTTAGTTAAGCCTATGACAGTTCACTAACTTTTATCAAAATCTGATGGATTCCTGATAAAAACGAATGACGTTTAAGAACTTATGGGTAATATAACATCGCTGTGGCATAGTTGCAAGGGTATTAGATAATGATTTTCCGTGAAACCGGTACATAATAACGAAAAGTTCACATTTTGTTCACAAATCAGTTTTATTTTTGTCCAATTAACACACAAACATCAATCGTTACTTTATTCAATGGATGCGTTAGAGCATATTCTTTAGACTCAGGACTAGCACCCCAACTTAATGGTGTCATTTTCATTAGATCTTCAAACAATGCTGGCGTTAGTTCAAATGAATATTTAACGTGCTTGATTTCTAACGTTGGAAAATGCTCTTTAAATTTCGCGATCACTACCTCATTTGAGTACGTTTGTTTATCTTCTTGATCACGATAAAATAATTGCCTCAATTCAATTAAATAGTCTTTCTCGGGAACGACTTTGATCACTTGACCATCTTTTTTTAATAGGCGATCAAACTCTTTGTAATTTGAAGGCGAAAAAATATTTAAAATCGTATCATACTGCTGCGAAGCAAAAGGCGATTGGGCTAAATCAGCCACACACCAAAAGGCATTTGAAAAATGCGTAGCTGCTAATTGGATAGCATCCTTTGAAATATCGAAACCAATTTTTTGACCACTTAAACCTAATGATGCTAAATAATCAAGTTGAGAACCCTCTCCGCAACCAACATCTAGTGTATGACCATCCTCTTTTTTTGCAATACTTTTATAAAGTTCATCTAGTAAAGGATGAAATAGACCAGCCGTTGCAATATTGAATCTTGAAGACAACATCTCCTTATCGTATTCATTTTTTGTTCCTTTTAATAGAAAATAAAGGGTACCCTTTTTTGAAATATCAAAAAGATGTCCATTTTTACAACTCAAACTATTTCCCTCGATTTGATCAAATGCATCTTTGCAAATAGGACATTGAAACAATTCACTATTTTCTTGCACGAATAATGCAGCTTTTGCTATTTTTTTCATATATACCCTCTTTTCATTCAAAATATTTGATTATATATCGTGTACTATTTTTCCTTACCCGTCTAATAATATACCATTTTTCATCGATTATTTCATAGATTCAATCAAAATGGCAGCTGTAATTATTTTATTTATTTTTTTCTGACTGCAATAAGAATGGCATTACATGTTTAATCTAAAATTTAGATAGCATATGCGTTGTAAACCATTGAAAGTATTTTCAAGTCTTATGTGTGAAGACGTTCCGTCTAAATTGATTTAAGAAATCAGACTTAAAAAAAGAAGACTCACTCCAAAAAAAATAAAGTGTTCAGAACGAGAATCTTGTCCTGAGCACTTTATTTTTGCACTTAAAAGTTAGTAACGGAACTATTTTCAGCCTTTGTTTCGTCGATTTCCATTTTTGCTTCATCAATAACTGCTAATGAAATATCTTTCGCTTCTGAAGTTGTTTGACTCACTTGTTCTTTTAAACTTGCAGCTGTGTATTTCACCTCAGTTGCGGCATCCATTAAGTTAGCCTTTAAATTTTCTTTGCTGCCGGGAACGCCATCTTTAACATCTTTTAAGTCAGATTTCAAGATTTGAGAATCCATTTTAATTTGTTCTGCTAATTGTTTTGAAACCAATTGTATATCTGTTTTCAGTTCAATCGCAGCATCTGTTGCAATAGCTTTGAAATCTCCGCCACGTTCTTTAGCAATAGACAGATAATCGCTAGATGATTCTTTCATCATTTCCGCTTTATCTTTCAGCTCTCTTTGGTACTCTTCTCCGGATTTAGGTGCAAATAAGAAAGCTGCCGCATAAGCTGCTGCTCCTCCGATTGCTGCTCCAAATAAAAATGTTCCTTTTGACATCTGTTCATCTTCTTCTCTGTAATAAGTGCTAGAAGCAACATTGGTAAGTAATGGTTTATTCTAACACTAGTTTAAAGCTGCTTTTGCTTTTGCTTCTGCTCTTAATTTACACTTTATTGATCCACACTAACAAAAATTATCCCTTACGTTTTATAAAGATAATCGTTTTTGGACACTAACGTATTCAATACATAAGCAGATAGCATCCATTGCTGCATCTAGATCAACTAGCGAAACCGGAGTTGGTGCTAAGCGTATGCTGTTATCCATTGGGTTATTGCCATAGGGATAGGTAGCACCTGCTTCTGTTACGGCAACACCTATTTTAGCTAATGCCTCAACGATTTCCGTTGCACAACCCTTTTCCGTAGTCAGATGAACAAAATATCCGCCTTTAGGCTCTGTCCATGTTAACCCCTCTTTACCAGCAAAATAATCCGTTAATTTCTGATTGATCAACTCAAATTTTGGTTTCAGAATAATCGCATGTTTTTCCATATGTTGAGCTACCTGTTTTTTATCTTTTAAAAATTTTACATGCTGCATCTGATTAATTTTATCAAACCCAATTGTCTGGTATGAAAGTTCTTTTGCTACTAAAGCAATATTTTTTTTGCTTGCTCCTAAAGCAGCGACACCTGCTCCTGGAAATGTGATTTTTGATGTTGAACAAAACATCCAAGCTCGATCAGGATTTCCAGCTGCTTTACAAGCCGTCAATAAATTTTTAGCCGCATGCTTATCATTAGTCAAATGATGAACCAGATAGGCATTATCCCAAAGAATCATGAAATCAGCGTCTTTTGTTTCCATGCTGGCTAATTGATCGACCACTTCATCCGAATAAGTGATACCGGTTGGATTGCTATAAGTCGGCACACACCAGATCCCTTTTATAGTTGGATCATTTGCAACTAATTTTTTCACTTCATCCATATCGGGACCATTCTCGGTCAATGCGATCGGGATCATTTCGATTCCTAAGTTCTCAGTCATCGCAAAGTGACGATCATATCCTGGACTTGGACATAAAAATTTAATAGGTTCCTTAAAAGAGCTGCCCATTTTTCTGGTGAATAATTTTGAAAGGATGACCAGATACATCAAACTCAAACTAGAATTTCCACCAATCAAGACTTCGTCTATCTCAGTTTCTAAAAGTTCTGAAAACAGTTTTCTAGCTTCGTAAAAACCGGTCAATTCGCCATAATTTCGGATATCCACCGTACCTTGGCTCAAAAAATCTTCTGGTGAAGAAAGTAAACCAAGCATTGGTACAGACAAATCTAATTGTTCTTTACTCGGTATTCCTCTTTTTATATTTAAGTTCAAAGGATGAGCGGTATACTCATCGTATTTCGTTTTTAACTGCTGATAGCGATCCTTCAATTCTTCTGCTGTTTTTGTCATTTCTTTAACTCCTTTCGCTATACTCTTCTCAAAAAAGTATAGCGAAGAACAATTAAGAAAGCAAAACAAACTTATTGATTATTCATTTTGCTGTTTGCTTGTCCTAATTTTTTTCAGAAAACCATTTAACTAGACCGGTACAAGCTAAGAAAAGAATGCCTAATACAATGAAAATGCCCAACATACCATATCCCATCAGTTCCAGACCTTGCTGAAAAGCTTTATAATCGATATCAAACATCTTTTCACCACTTTCTTCTTCATAGATCAAGCAAAATAGCCAAGTAATAAGCCACCAGCGATCACTGAAGCAATCTGACCAGAAACATTTGCCCCAGCCGCGTACATCAAGACAAAGTTTTCTTTATCTTCTTCTTGAGCCATTTTTTGGATCACTCGAGCAGACATTGGAAATGCAGAAATACCAGCTGCACCGATCATAGGATTGATTTTTTCTTTACGAAAAAGATTGATAAATTTTGCAAATAATACTCCACCAACCGTATCCATAATAAACGCAATCAAACCAAATCCAATAATCAATAGAGAATCTAAGGTCAAAAATAATTCAGCAGTCATTTTCACAGAAATAGTCAGACCTAATAAAATACTGATAATATTGACCAGCTCATTTTGAGCGGTATGACTTAACCGATCTAAGACACCACATTCTCTCAACAAATTACCAAACATTAAAAACCCAACTAAAGGTAAAGAAACAGGTGCTATAAATCCAGCTACTATAATGACGATGATCGGAAAAAGAATGCGAACTTCTTTTGAGATCATTATTGATGTATACGGCATGCGAATCAATCTTTCTTTTCTTGTTGTTACAGCCCTGATAGCTATAGGTTGTATGATTGGGACCAAAGCCATATAGGAATACGCGGCTACGGTAATAGGACCTAATAAATGCGGAGCTAGTTGTAAGGCTACAAAAATAGACGTTGGTCCATCTGCGGCTCCTATAATGCCGATCGAAGATGCTTCTAAAATATCAAATCCAAAAATGACTGCAACCAATATGGTGAAAAAGATACCAAATTGAGCAGAAGCTCCATATAATAAAAGAATTGGGTTTTGCAGTAATGGACCAAAATCGATCATCGCACCGATCCCAATAAAAATCAGCAATGGAAACAATTCCGTGGCAATCCCAAAATCAAATAAAACATTTAAGATGCCCTCTTGCTCCTGGTTATTTACAACTTGACTAACTAGGCCAGATTGCGGGAAATTCACTAATAATGTCCCAAGGCCCATAGGAACAAGTAAGGTTGGTTCATATTTTTTTTTAATGCCCAAATAAATCAGCGTTCCGCCAATTGCCATCATGACAATTTGTCCAAGTGAAATCGATAATAAACCAGTAAAAAAAGTACTCAAAAAATCTCCTCCCTTACGATGGATCATCCGGCACTACCGTAAAAGAAATGTTAACTTGGAACAATGATCATCAAAGGCTCTCCCGCTTCTACTTCTTGACTATTTTGTACCTTTATCTTAAGCACAATGCCGCTAACAGGTGCGACAATTTCATTTTCCATTTTCATCGCTTCAAGTAAACACACCGTTTCTCCAGCTTTTACAGATTGATTTTCTTTTACCTTTACAGATAGTATTCTTCCTTGCATGGGTGCTGCGATCGTTACACCTTCTTGAGGCGTTGTGTTTGATTGGTTCGCACCCACACTTCCGATATCATTGGTTTTATTCATTTGAGAAGACTCTTGGCTGAACTCGCCTTCTATTTCCTTCACTGAAACTTGGTAGCTTTTACCGTTTACGGTTATCTCATAATTTTTCATTAGCGCACGTCCTTACCGAATTCGTTCGATTTTTGTGATCTGATAGCTTTTATCTTGCTGATCCTCATTAGCTAAAATCAACGCCGTCAAAACAGCGACCATTTTTGTCTCATCATCTTCAGCCATTGCTGAAGAATCTTGTTTCTTCTGAACAAGCACATCAGTTTTTCTATTCATTTTAGCCGATTTTGAGCCTAATAGAATCAGTTGACGAATCAATTGCCAGCTGATAAGCACTAAAAAAATAACCAGTAGTCCAACAACGGCAATCACCACTATATCCAGATAAGAAAAACGTTCCATTTAGTCACCTCATTTTATATAGCCTGCTATTCTGATTGTTTGTTCCCAGTCTGATTTCGCTTCTTTTTGCGATACTTCTTGAATTGCATATTTTTTCAGTAGAAATTCTTTTCCAATTTGTGGAAATAGTGCATATGTCAAAACATCTTCATCCGTTTTTGCTAATGTTCCTAATTCTTTTTTTAAACGTTCAAATTCTGGATGGATATGGTCAGCCGGTCGATTTGTAATAACTGGCTCATTATAAATGATCTGCTTTCTGAAATCATCACTGATAGGCATCGGCGGACGTCCATATGAACCATGTAAATAGTCTTTGATCTCATTTGGGACCATCTTGTAGCGTTCGCCAGTTAATACGTTAAAGACGGCTTGTGTTCCGACCATTTGACTCATAGGCGTCACCAACGGTGGGAAGCCTAAATCTTTTCGAACCTGTGGAACCTCTTTCAAAACAGCCTCATATTTTTCAGTAGCATTGGCTTGCTTTAATTGTGCATATAAATTTGATAACATCCCTCCAGGAACTTGATACAAAAGAGCTTTTGGATCCACACCCATCATCTTCGGATCCAATAGCTGATTTGCCAAATATTTATCCCGAATAGGCTTAAAGTAATCAGCAATTTCTTCTAACAATTTAAGATTCAATTTTGTTGTAATTGTCCCTTCATTTAATGCGATAGCCATCGATTCAGTCGGAGGTTGACTCGTTCCTTCTGAAAATGGAGAAATGGCTGTATCGATCATATCCACTCCTGCCTCTACGGCCAATAGATACGTCATTTGTGAGACGCCGCTCGTGGCGTGTGTATGAAGACTAAGTGGGATCGTTAAACTTTTCTTTAACGATCCAACAAGTTCTTTCGCGACATAAGGTGTCAGAATGCCGGCCATATCTTTGATGCAAATAGAATCAGCACCCATTTCTTCTAATTCTTTAGCTAGTTTGGTGTAATAATCGATGGTGTGGACTTCACTTATTGTGTAACAAATAACCAATTGAGCATGCTTATTATATTTTTTGACTGCTCTTAAAGAAGCAATTAAATTTCTAGGATCATTCAACGCATCAAAGATCCTAAAGATATCTATTCCATTTTCACTCGCTTTTTGAACAAATTTTTCTACGATATCATCTGCATAATGGCGATAGCCAAGCAAATTTTGCCCTCTCAACAGCATTTGCAATTTTGTATGCGGAGCACGCTCTTTTATGGCTCTTAGCCTTTCCCAAGGATCTTCATTTAAAAAGCGGATCGCTGCGTCAAATGTTGCTCCTCCCCAACATTCTAGTGAATAATATCCGACTTGATCCATTTTCTCGATAATAGGCAGCATCTCTTGTGTTGACATTCTTGTCGCCATCAAGCTTTGATGAGCATCTCTAAGAACGGTTTCCGTTATTTCAACTTGATGTTCTTTCATTTTCTTATGCCCCTCCTTAGTGAATAAAAGAGTTATTTATAAAGCCAACTTTGCTCTTATTTAGTAGCATCTTTAGTCAATAAGTTTTTGCATCGCTTCCAAGGCTTCATCAGGTAAAACATTCATTTTATTTTTTTCTTGCTCTTCTTGAATATAAGCTATCCGCATTTGCAACCGTTCTTGGACCAATTGACGATACCCCTGATCAGCAAAATTTGGTTCATAGTCTTCTAACGCAAGATAACTTAGCTCATTGAACGTCCCGAATGGTTTAAAATCAGCTGTACCCTCAACGATCGATTCAATACTGCTTAATGTAACCGCAGGAGTAACTTTTTCATCTAAAAAATAACCTGTATTTAAAATGTAGCAGTCGATATTTCGATCAGTAAATAAAGTTTTAAAATGATCAAAATCCTCTTTGAGCGGATAAATGCGGAATGGATTTGCATAAGGCTCGATCACCAATTTATTTACATCGATCCCTTTTTTTAATCGTTCAGCCGTTGAGCGTTTTGTAGCCAAGGTAGCTCCAAATGTTGCAGCAAGAATAGGATCAGTCACCTTGACCACAGGAGGCAAACTATCATCTTTCATGATCCAATAGATTGCGTCGATCGGTTCATTAAATTTGTCTACACGATTTGAAGTAGCATAACGTGATTTGACTGTTCGTCCATTTCCATTTCGTAAATCTTCAGTCAAAAGAACTTTATCTCCATTCTCATCTAATGTAACGGCAACGTTTTGTACCGTTACAAAATAATCGATTTCAGGATGATCTGAAGGATAGTCTTGTGTTTTATCAAAATAAGACGGTTCCAATGCAATGGAAGAACCATCCGCTAGTGAAATAATAAAGGCATCATCATGTAAAACTTCAACCGCATATTTATTTCCGTGTTTAGCATGAGTCAAAGTCGATTTTCCTGAACCTGATAATCCAAAAAAGGCTGACACATAATTTTTTCCATTAGATAATGTGAATTTCTTTTGTCCACCATGACAAGCAACATATTCCAATCTATGAGCGATCCCCCAAGCCATCGTTAATGTTGCTTTCTTTAATTCTCCAAAATAGTTCATTCCTAAGATTACAGCTGCATTATGCTTCGAATCAAAATAAGCTAATCCCATAGGATAATCTGGATGATGCCATTCAGGATCTTGATAGATAAGAATATCACCTTCGTTTATGGCTCTAGATCGAACATATAATTCATTGTATACTTCATTACAGATTTGAAAATTCAATAACCAAGAATACATATTGTTTTCTTGACCAACTGGTACGGTCAAATGAGCCTTTACCATGAATGCAGGATCTAATCCGACATAAGCCGATCCCTTATACCGCATTTTTTTTTCACCTTGATAAATAGCTTCACGAATAATTGGAGCTAGTTTAGCATCTTCTTCAGGGTTTTCTCCCAAAATACGTTTTGCTGCAGCTGTTCTCCCAACTACAGCTCCACCATTTTCAACTAATACACTTGCCCCATAAGGTAAGCCTAGTTTTTCCGGATGCTTGACCAATAAGTCTGTTACAACAGTATGCATTGAATCCTTAGCTAATAAGTAAGCTTCTTCGATCGTTTTTAATTCTTTAATATTATTTCCGTACATTGCTGTTTCAACTACTGAGCGTAAAGATGAAAATAATGGGTTACTTTTTCTAATCTCTGATTTGGAAAAAGTTGATTTGGTTGACATTATATCTCCTCCTATTTCTAAAAAAACATATAAAAAAACGCTTTCATTTATAATCTTTTTTAAAACATTGACACTTTTATCATACCAGATTAAATAAAAAAAAGCCCTAAAAACGAAATCGTTCTTAGGACTTTTAGTATACCGGCGGCCGGAATCGAACCGGCACGCCCTTGCGGGCACAGGATTTTGAGTCCAGCGCGTCTACCAGTTCCGCCACGCCGGCATATGGACTTCTTTTTTTCATCTTTTCAAAAATAAGGCGGTAACCGGATTTGAACCGGTGATGAAGGTTTTGCAGACCTCTGCCTTACCACTTGGCTATACCGCCATCTTTTTTAGTTGAATGAGTATTCAATTAAACTGGGCTAGCTGGATTCGAACCAACGCATGAGGGAGTCAAAGTCCCTTGCCTTACCGCTTGGCTATAGCCCATAAATAAAAAAGGCGACTGATGGGGTTCGAACCCACGCATGCCGGAACCACAATCCGGTGTGTTAACCACTTCACCACAATCGCCATGGTAATTATTTGTTTCCTGTCTTTCTTTAAAAATGGCAGGGGTAGTAGGAATTGAACCCACACTGATGGTGTTGGAGACCATAGTTCTACCTTTAAACTATACCCCTATCTTAAAATAGGTCTTTCTTACAAAAAACAATGGAGGGGGACAGATTCGAACTGTCGAACCCGAAGGAGCGGATTTACAGTCCGCCGCGTTTAGCCACTTCGCTACCCCTCCATAAATGGTGGCCTGGGACAGAATCGAACTGCCGACACCTTGAGCTTCAATCAAGTGCTCTACCAACTGAGCTACCAGGCCATTATAGAAATGGTTTTTAGTTTATTTAGTATACCAACGGTCTCGACGGGAATCGAACCCGCGATCTTCTGCGTGACAGGCAGACATGTTAACCCCTACACCACGAGACCTTGTTAAACTAATGGAGGTTGACGGGCTCGAACCGCCGACCCTCTGCTTGTAAGGCAGATGCTCTCCCAACTGAGCTAAACCTCCAGATAAAAGCGTACTTCTTTTCCTAATCTCAGTAACGTCGTTACTGATGACCCGTACGGGAATCGAACCCGTGATACCGCCGTGAAAGGGCGGTGTCTTAACCGCTTGACCAACGGGTCAGTGTTTTAAACGGAGAGTAAGGGATTCGAACCCTTGAGACAGCGTTCACCGCCTACATGATTTCCAATCATGCTCCTTCGGCCACTCGGACAACTCTCCAGATGGGGTTCACCAAACGAATCTCGTTTATAGTTACATAGATCGACTATGGTACTCCACAAGTAGGGCTCGAACCTACGACATCATGATTAACAGTCATGCGCTCTACCAGCTGAGCTATTGCGGAATAATTAAATTTGCGTGGCAACGTCCTACTCTCACAAAGGGAAACCCTTCACTACCATCGGCGCTAAGAAGCTTAACTTCTGTGTTCGGCATGGGAACAGGTGTGACCTTCTTGCCATCATCACCACACAATTTCAATCAAGAGAACATTATTCTCTCAAAACTGGATAAGTTAAAAATCGTTTTCGTTCATTGACCGTCTATCACCGTTTAAATCTTTGGTTAAGTCCTCGACCGATTAGTATTGGTCCGCTCCATATATCGCTATACTTCCACTTCCAACCTATCAACCTGATCATCTCTCAGGGGTCTTACTCACTTACGTGATGGGAAATCTCATCTTGAGGGGGGCTTCACGCTTAGATGCTTTCAGCGTTTATCCCGTCCACACATAGCTACCCAGCAATGCCCTTGGCAGAACAACTGGTACACCAGAGGTGTGTCCATCCCGGTCCTCTCGTACTAAGGACAGCTCCTCTCAAATTTCCTACGCCCGCGACGGATAGGGACCGAACTGTCTCACGACGTTCTGAACCCAGCTCGCGTACCGCTTTAATGGGCGAACAGCCCAACCCTTGGGACCGACTACAGCCCCAGGATGCGATGAGCCGACATCGAGGTGCCAAACCTCCCCGTCGATGTGGACTCTTGGGGGAGATAAGCCTGTTATCCCCAGGGTAGCTTTTATCCGTTGAGCGATGGCCCTTCCATACGGAACCACCGGATCACTAAGCCCGACTTTCGTCCCTGCTCGACTTGTAGGTCTCGCAGTCAAGCTCCCTTATGCCTTTACACTCTGCGAATGATTTCCAACCATTCTGAGGGAACCTTTGGGCGCCTCCGTTACACTTTAGGAGGCGACCGCCCCAGTCAAACTGCCCGTCAGACACTGTCTCCCAGCCCGATAAGGGCTGTGGGTTAGAGTGGTCATACAGCAAGGGTAGTATCCCACCAACGCCTCCACCAAGACTGGCGTCCTGGCTTCATTGGCTCCTACCTATCCTGTACAAGCTGTACAAACACTCAATATCAAACTGCAGTAAAGCTCCATGGGGTCTTTCCGTCCTGTCGCGGGTAACCTGCATCTTCACAGGTACTATAATTTCACCGAGTCTCTCGTTGAGACAGTGCCCAGATCGTTACGCCTTTCGTGCGGGTCGGAACTTACCCGACAAGGAATTTCGCTACCTTAGGACCGTTATAGTTACGGCCGCCGTTTACTGGGGCTTCAATTCTGAGCTTCGCCCTAAAGCTAACCCATCCTCTTAACCTTCCAGCACCGGGCAGGCGTCAGCCCCTATACGTCATCTTACGATTTTGCAGAGACCTGTGTTTTTGATAAACAGTCGCCTGGGCCTATTCACTGCGGCTGACCAATTGGTCAGCACCCCTTCTCCCGAAGTTACGGGGTCATTTTGCCGAGTTCCTTAACGAGAGTTCTCTCGCACACCTTAGGATTCTCTCCTCGACTACCTGTGTCGGTTTGCGGTACGGGCAGTTTGTTTCTAACTAGAAGCTTTTCTTGACAGTGTGACATCAGGAACTTCGGTACTTAATTTCCCTCCCCATCACAACTTGTTCTTAAAGAAGCAAGCATTTGACTCACTTCAAAACTTGTTGCTTGGACGTGCATATCCAACAGCACGTATTCCTTAGCCTACTGTGTCCCTCCATTGTTCAAACAAAACAAACTGGTACAGGAATCTCAACCTGTTGTCCATCGTCTACGCCATTCGGCCTCGACTTAGGTCCCGACTAACCCTGGGAGGACGAGCCTTCCCCAGGAAACCTTAGTCATTCGGTGGACGGGATTCTCACCCGTCTTTCGCTACTCATACCGGCATTCTCACTTCTAAGCGCTCCACTAGTCCTCACGATCTAGCTTCAACGCCCTTAGAACGCTCTCCTACCATAGAACCAATGGTTCTATCCACAGCTTCGGTGTTATGTTTAGCCCCGGTAAATTTTCGGCGCAGGGTCACTCGACTAGTGAGCTATTACGCACTCTTTAAATGATGGCTGCTTCTGAGCCAACATCCTAGTTGTCTAAGCAACTCCACATCCTTTTCCACTTAACATAAACTTTGGGACCTTAGCTGGTGGTCTGGGCTGTTTCCCTTTCGACTACGGATCTTATCACTCGCAGTCTGACTCCCGGATATAAATCAATGGCATTCGGAGTTTATCTGAATTCGGTAACCCTAGAAGGGCCCCTAGTCCAAACAGTTGCTCTACCTCCATGATTCTAATTCCGAGGCTAGCCCTAAAGCTATTTCGGAGAGAACCAGCTATCTCCAAGTTCGATTGGAATTTCTCCGCTACCCACACCTCATCCCCGCATTTTTCAACATACGTGGGTTCGGTCCTCCAGTGCGTATTACCGCACCTTCAACCTGGACATGGGTAGATCACTTGGTTTCGGGTCTACGACCACATACTCATTCGCCCTATTCAGACTCGCTTTCGCTACGGCTCCGTCTCATCAACTTAACCTCGCATGTGATCGTAACTCGCCGGTTCATTCTACAAAAGGCACGCTATCACCCATTAACGGGCTTTAACTATTTGTAGGCACACGGTTTCAGGGGCTATTTCACTCCTCTTCCGAGGTTCTTTTCACCTTTCCCTCACGGTACTGGTTCACTATCGGTCACTAGGGAGTATTTAGCCTTGGGAGATGGTCCTCCCGGATTCCGACGGAATTTCTCGTGTTCCGCCGTACTCAGGATACTGATCAGAGTGAAATTGGTTTCGGTTACAGGGCTTTTACCTTCTTCGGCAGACCTTTCCAGGTCGCTTCTCCTACCAACTTCATTTATGACTCTATATGTTCAGTCCTACAACCCCAGAAAGCAAGCTTTCTGGTTTGGGCTATTCCCGTTTCGCTCGCCGCTACTCAGGGAATCGATTTTTCTTTCTCTTCCTGCAGGTACTTAGATGTTTCAGTTCTCTGCGTCTACCTCTACTGACCTATGTATTCAGTCAGCAGTAACATCCTATCAAAGATGCTGGGTTCCCCCATTCGGAAATCTTTGGATCAAAGCTCACTTACAGCTCCCCAAAGCATATCGGCGTTAGTCCCGTCCTTCATCGGCTCCTAGTGCCAAGGCATTCACCGTGCGCCCTTATTAACTTAACCTATGGTTAATCGTTAATGTTTAATACTCATCTTTCGATGAGAACCTTAAAAAACTTATTATTTAAAAATTTCGGTGTGTTTCTGGTTTCTTACTTAAATTACGATTTTTAACTTTATCCAGTTTTCAAAGAACAAGGTGTTTCGATTAAAAAGATTGAGAAGATTAGACCTCTCAAAACTAAACAAAGATAAGGTGAATGTGTGGGTTTCCGTTATATTCCTTAGAAAGGAGGTGATCCAGCCGCACCTTCCGATACGGCTACCTTGTTACGACTTCACCCCAATTATCTGTCCCACCTTAGGCGGCTGGCTCCCAAAAGGGTTACCTCACCGACTTCGGGTGTTACAAACTCTCGTGGTGTGACGGGCGGTGTGTACAAGACCCGGGAACGTATTCACCGCGGCGTGCTGATCCGCGATTACTAGCGATTCCGGCTTCATGCAGGCGAGTTGCAGCCTACAATCCGAACTGAGAATGGCTTTAAGAGATTAGCTTAGCCTCGCGACTTTGCGACTCGTTGTACCATCCATTGTAGCACGTGTGTAGCCCAGGTCATAAGGGGCATGATGATTTGACGTCATCCCCACCTTCCTCCGGTTTATCACCGGCAGTCTCACTAGAGTGCCCAACTGAATGCTGGCAACTAATAATAGGGGTTGCGCTCGTTGCGGGACTTAACCCAACATCTCACGACACGAGCTGACGACAACCATGCACCACCTGTCACTTTGTCCCCGAAGGGAAAGCCCTATCTCTAGGGTTGTCAAAGGATGTCAAGACCTGGTAAGGTTCTTCGCGTTGCTTCGAATTAAACCACATGCTCCACCGCTTGTGCGGGTCCCCGTCAATTCCTTTGAGTTTCAACCTTGCGGTCGTACTCCCCAGGCGGAGTGCTTAATGCGTTAGCTGCAGCACTGAAGGGCGGAAACCCTCCAACACTTAGCACTCATCGTTTACGGCGTGGACTACCAGGGTATCTAATCCTGTTTGCTCCCCACGCTTTCGAGCCTCAGCGTCAGTTACAGACCAGAGAGTCGCCTTCGCCACTGGTGTTCCTCCACATATCTACGCATTTCACCGCTACACGTGGAATTCCACTCTCCTCTTCTGCACTCAAGTTCCCCAGTTTCCAATGACCTTCCCCGGTTGAGCCGGGGGCTTTCACATCAGACTTAAAGAACCGCCTGCGCTCGCTTTACGCCCAATAAATCCGGACAACGCTTGCCACCTACGTATTACCGCGGCTGCTGGCACGTAGTTAGCCGTGGCTTTCTGGTTAGATACCGTCAGGGGATGAGCAGTTACTCTCATCCTTGTTCTTCTCTAACAACAGAGTTTTACGATCCGAAAACCTTCTTCACTCACGCGGCATTGCTCCGTCAGACTTTCGTCCATTGCGGAAGATTCCCTACTGCTGCCTCCCGTAGGAGTCTGGGCCGTGTCTCAGTCCCAGTGTGGCCGATCACCCTCTCAGGTCGGCTACGTATCATCGCCTTGGTGAGCCATTACCTCACCAACTAGCTAATACGCCGCGGGTCCATCCATAAGCGGTAGCCGAAGCCACCTTTCTTCTATTCGTCATGTGACGTTTAGAAATATGCGGTATTAGCATCCGTTTCCGAATGTTATCCCCCTCTTATGGGCAGGTTACCCACGTGTTACTCACCCGTCCGCCACTCCTTGACTTCGGTGGGTGCAAGCACCCGGTGAAGTCAAAGCGTTCGACTTGCATGTATTAGGCATGCCGCCAGCGTTCGTCCTGAGCCAGGATCAAACTCTCATATAAAATGATGCTTGAAGCTCATTATTGAATTGCTAGCGAATAATTATTCACTAATTTTGTTACTGTTGACTTAGCACTGCTAAGTCACCCTCACATTTATTTCATCTTACTTTGTTTAGTTTTCAAAGGTCTAAGTGCGCTGTAACGGTTCGTTACAACTTCTATATAATAACAAGTTATCTTTAAATTGTCAATAACTTTTTTATGAAAATTATTTTTTATAGAATTTTTATTCATTTTTTGTGTAAATTGCTTGTTCTAGCAACTCCCATTACTTTACATGCTTTACACAAAATTGTCAACTATTTTACAATCGAATTAGTTAAAAAAATCGATGTGATCTAAGCACCAGCTTCAATACATTTCCACCTCCTATTTCTCCTTACTCATTTCTATAAAAATAGACGCTTATTTTATTTGTAGATTAACAAGTTCTTACCCACTTATTTTTTGTAGGGTAAGCATGTTTGTCACTTTCTATGAACAGTCTCCTTATGATCTCGGTAGCGGTTTAAATAGTAATAGGCTTTTTCTTTAAACGGAGAAGTTACATAACCTGTCCGTTAACTCCTATCATTTTTACTCTCTTGACAAATATAATTACAAACCGGTAAATCTAAGCTATTTAACGTTCCATGAGTACTCTTTCTAACAAAAGGAACACTTACACTATTGGATAAGATCAATTATTGACAATATTTGATTGTTTAATTCCACTTGTGGCCTCTTTTGATTATTAGCTGTTCGCATTCTTTATTCCATAAAAAAACCTCATTAAACATTAGTAGTTGGTTGAAGATACTGTCTGTTTTTCAACTTGATCAGCCTGCTGAATATTTCACGCAGATTTATGATCACTATATTAAAGATCTACCCACTATTTTCAAAATACATACCAAAAATTTGAATGATAACCAAACAATATTTAGTAAACATTAGATTTATTCATCTTTATCGTAACTCTATTTGTATTCTAGTGTTTATCTAATTTATATTAGTTTGTTCATTGTCTTTTATGTCTTTTATGATTTATCTACCTATTATTTCGGCTATCATAGTAGATCAAGGAACTCGTTATCACAGTTACCTATTAGTCAGAAGAACTGAATTATAAACACAGCAGAAAACACATTTTTTGTATCTTTAGGATGACATAATGCAATAGTTAGCTAACTATTTTCATGGTCAAAATGGACCAAAAATCCCAAAAGACTAAGAATTATTTATACGCGTGTGGAGACTTCAACAGTAAAGACATATCATCGACACTCAATTTCCTTTCACCTTGTTTAAGAAACGCAATCCGCTAGAATTTACAGTTTTCTAACCCTTAGTATAGCTCACAAGCTAATTCTTTACTCCAGAAGAGACCTGGCTTGATTGATCTGTAACCAATCTATCGAAGCTTCACCACAGTAATCTTTTATGTGATAATGAAGCTTTGGAGGTACCAATAACCTATAAGTCACTATTTATTTTGTATCTTTTTTATCCGAATTCAAAAGCTAACGTTACCTGTATTTTTATCAGTATTCGGGTTCTTATGAAAAAGCATGGTATTTTCTCAACTAATCAGTCTTTAAGTTTGGCCGTTCTAATTGTCATGCTAACTTTTCTTTATCTATTGTTTACCTTTCTTTGTAAGATTTTTTGATTTTTCAAGTCCATAAAAAGCCTTAACAACTTTTTGATCTTCCACACTTCTATTTTTGCCTCATGAAATACCGTTTCCTAAATTCCAATCAAATTGAATTTATTCAGCTTGAAATTGATTACCGTTTCTTTCCAAGCCGCATCAGTCTACCCATTGCATCTTTTTCTGAATAAGATCCCGTCGATCCAATAACGCAAAAGTAAGGAACCAAGTGTGCTATTTTTTTATTGAGTTACTATTACATAGTCTAGGCGACATTTTGAAGGTTCCATTCTGTTTAACTTTATCCTTACAATACTTATCTTCTATGAAAGAGCAATTAACTTATTAAAATGTCTCCCTTCCATATAAATCCGGTGTAAAATTCGAATCATCCTAGGGCTTTCTAGCAGCAGATAGATCGATTCATTCGGGGATTTATTCCATAAAAACTGCAAATGCGAGTTGACAAAGATATCTTTCATTTAATATTTTCTATAAAGGGCTTACAACTCTGTTTCTATAATTTTTGGTATGGATAAATAAATTAATCAAAAGACTCACCCAAAATTGCTGGAGGAATTGGGTTACTTTTAGCCATGTAAAGGATTCAATGAGAAGTACAAACCGTACATTCCAGAAGAAATTTCATCTTGAAGCATCCACACCATTTGAATTACAGCCGAGAAAAAAGAAACAGGTTCCATGGCTGCTTAACGCACGCCATGAAACCTGTCTAAAAAATTGAAAAGATAAGACTATTATTCTTCACCACTGTTATTTGAAGTAAAACCATAAAATTCAACAAAAAAATACACCTAACGCTTTAAAAACGTTAGGTGTATTTAGTATACCGGCGGCCGGAATCGAACCGGCACGCCCTTGCGGGCACAGGATTTTGAGTCCAGCGCGTCTACCAGTTCCGCCACGCCGGCATATGGACTTCTTTTTTTCATCTTTTCAAAAATAAGGCGGTAACCGGATTTGAACCGGTGATGAAGGTTTTGCAGACCTCTGCCTTACCACTTGGCTATACCGCCATCTTTTTTAGTTGAATGAGTATTCAATTAAACTGGGCTAGCTGGATTCGAACCAACGC
>NZ_JQLG01000005.1 GCF_000744115.1 Carnobacterium alterfunditum DSM 5972
GTATTGACTTCCAAATGACCACCTTTGGTACTTGGAAACAAATAATCTCTGGTTCTAGAGTCTTTTGTATACGTCTTGGATCAAGTCCTGCAAGACTACTCAAATACAAAATACGCGTTTTCCCTGTTTTCTTTTCGACAATGCGGGGATTTTTTGAGGAAATCAGGTCTTTTTTCTTTAATTTAATGATATCTGACATGCGTAAACCGCTATTAATGCCGATCAAAAACAGAAAAACATCCCGATCTGCGTTTTTATTGCGCCTCAAACAGAATAAAAAGTCGTTTATTTCTTGCTGCGTTCTTAATGGTTGGACGTTGTAACTCATTTAAAAGCCCTCTCCTCTCACAAAATGATACATGATTTTGTTTATTATACCACATAATCGTGTATTGGAGGTCGATACTAAAAAAAGAACCCTATTGGAATAGGATTCCGGATACACGTTTTTATCTAATTTCATGTATCATTATAAAAGAACGGGAGAGTGAAATATGGATATTAGAATAGCAAGTGAATTAGACTACCCTGCTTTAAGAAGTCTATACTTAGAATCAAGACGTAAAAGTTTTCATTGGGCAGACAGAGAAGAAATGAATTTAGAAGATTTTGATAGGCATACTGTAGGAGAGTTTATAATTCTAGCAGAAGAAGATGGTAAAATTCTTGGTTTTTCTTCCTTGAATTTACCAGACAATTTCATACATAACTTATTTGTTCATCCTGATTTTTCAGGTAAAGGAATTGGTAGTCAGTTGGTTAATGCTTCTATAAAAAAAATGGACAAACCAATAGAATTAAAGTGTGTGTCTAAAAATCAAAAGGATATGGAATTCTATGAAAATAATGGTTGGAAAAAAGTTATCGAAGAAGGTAAACCGAAAGAAAAGTATTGGGTTATGGTGTATGAATAAAATATTGAATTGATCGTCTGTTTTTAGCCTTTTAGAGAGTAAAGTGTGCTAATTAAAGATAAAAATAAAACCCTGAGTAAACAAGGTTTTCGGTACATGTTTTATGTAATTTCCTGTATCATTTTTATCTAATGTAAAACAGTAACAATGATACGCTGAGTACTACTATTTTTTATACCTTTTTGGATAGGAGTTCTGCTACAAAAATAAATACAGCAAATACAATTGCTCCTATGAAAATACCTGTTAATTCCATAGAATCATTAATAAAATATTGAGTTAATAAACTAGCAGTGAAATAAAGTCCTACTAACAAAATAATTTTTTTGACGTTAATTTTTTTCATAATTAGTTGCTCCTTCACTGAATATACTAACGTTCTTTTTCTCTATTTTTTTATCCATTCTATTTCGTATGAAGGTAGTAATAGGAATAGACAGAAACAGAAGGCCTGAAAATAATTGAATAGCTCCTCTACCTATTTTTCCATCTAAAATTATTTCTTCAGGCATAATTAAAAAAGTTTGATAAGTCGTATATAAGCCGAATAATCCCGTAATTAAAAATAACCAAGAGATAACCTTTTTATTATCGTTTTTACGAAAGTAAGCGTTATGATAGACACTTATATTCACGAAAAATAATATGACTATATACATTATAATCAACATTTCTAGATCTTTGGTTACACCCCATTGCAAATTAGAAAATAGTCCAATAAAATAATTTAATGTAATCAAGCCAATTAAAGAAATAAATGAGTAATAACCGTATTTATATCTCATTAGCCTTTGGTATTCATCGTATTGTTTCATTTTCATTCCTCCCAAAATAAATCATTTAATGTTAGATCAAATTCTCTACAGATTTCTCTACATAAATTGATTGTCGGATTGTAATCTCCTCTTTCAATCGCGCTAATTGTTTGTCGAGTAACGTTAACAGCATCTGCCAACTGCTGCTGAGACAGATCTTTCTTTGCTCGTGCTGCCTTTAATCTTAAATTCTTAGCCATATTATTCCTCCTGATATGACATATATATTTTACATTAAGTAAATTATACCATCTATTTTAACGAGTGCAACATTTTAGAATGAATAAGTATTGTTTTGTGATTATACGCATAAAAAAGTTCACAATAACAAAAATGTTATATGGATTAATAAAAAAAGAACCTTGAAATAACAGGGTTCTGGATACATATTTTCATCTAAATTAGTGTATCCAACACCATAATATCACTTATGCATTTATGGTGTTGGATACACTAAAACAAGTTATTTCCATACATGAATCTATATTTCTTGAATTTTGCTTAATTTACTAAATAAAAATTAAGATACATCCATACGTTTGATAGAAAAATTCCCGCACTCAATAATAATTGTTGTTTGTGAGAATAAATAAATTTCGTGTCTTAAACGACCATTATCTAGCAATGTTAGTTCGTCATGTGACCACTCATCTAAACCACTGTTAAACAAAATTTTTTGACTTTCAAATAATTTATTTCTTGAAATATCAAAATCAATAGAATGTATCGTCACATCTGTCCATAATAATTGATATATATTATTATCCCAATGCTTTGCTGTAGATGAAATAGATACTATGCTTTCTTGAGACTCATCTGGTACTTCTGGATTATAATTATTTACCAATGTAATTTCGCTTATACGACTATCATGAAAAGAGGTATTTAGTAAAAAATTATGAGTATCTATATCTAATACTTTATTTAAAGTCCTTAAATTATCCATATATCCTTCAAGATCATGTTTTTCTTCTGTAAAGTAGTTCATTAAATTCTCTCCTATTTTAAATTAATAATAAAAATGCTCCCCATGATGCTACAGCACCTGATGCAAATATCAGAAAACCAACTACACTTACAAATATTCCAATTGCTATAATAATATCTGACGTTTTGCGCAAGTTTAATCCTTTAGATTTCATTTGCTGTTTTGCTTTTTTCATATTAGTCAAATCTTTTTGTGCTTTTTTATAGTCTGCCAATCCCTTTGCTTTATTTTGAATACCTTTAGGTACTCCAGAGCTGCCTAACGTTTTTCCATGAGATTTAGTACCATCTACATTTTCTACTCCATTTACTTTACCATTGTCTACATGAATATGTGGCTTTGCATCACCTGCACTAGGTTTATCTACTCGAGCTTTCCATCCTTTTCCTAAATCATGTTTAGTACCATAACCAAACGGCACAATAGTATTCTCAGCTATACTATCATCTTGTATAGTCACAGGATCTCCATAAGAACTAGAAGTTACTTCTAATCTACTTAATTCTTCAGAAAGTAATAATAAATCTACATCATCTTCACTAACAAAGCCATCTCTTTCTCTTTTAAGTTCAAGTTTTTCAGTTAATTCAGTAATTTTAGTGATTGTATCTGATGTTTCAACAGTAGCTGAAGCTTGTAGTGGGATAAGTACCATTGTAACTAATGCAACTAAAAAAATAGCGATTTTTTTCATTATCTTCCTCCAGTAAATAATATTTAAAAGACTAATTTTAATACTTCCCTCCTTAAGTTAGTACTCTTATTATCCCTAATTTAACCTAAAAAGTACCGCACCTATTCGTTTACAATTAGCAACCATTGGTTTACATTTACCAAAAAAAGGATTTATTTTTACTTAAATATATTTTTTGATATCCAATATAAAATTCTAGATAATTTAATGTATTGAATAACTTACTGCTTAAAATTTAGTCTTAATAGAAGCGCAACAAGATAGTGCAGGTATGCAACAGTCCTTTTCTTAATTTATTAAAGATCTCGATACACTATTTTAAGCAATTTCATGTATTTAAAATCAATTATCATATTTGATAATATATCAAATATGATATATTATAGAGATATACAGAGAGTGATAGGAGTTTCTATGAAAAAATATGAAATAGAGTTCTATGAAGATAAGAAAGGCCAAAGTCAAATAGTTAATTGGATTAAAGAACTGGATAGTAACCCGACTAAAGAAAATAAATCCACCTTAAAAAAGCTTTATTATCAAATGGAACGTCTGGAATATGACGGAACTTTTATAGGAGAGCCTCTTGTTAAACAGATTGAGGGTAAAATTTGGGAATTACGCCCAATTCCTAATCGCGTGTTTTTTGCAACCTTAGAAGATAATCAATTAATTTTATTACATCAGTTTAGAAAAAAATCCCAAAAAACACCGAAAAGAGAAATTGAACAAGCAAAACGTGAATTAGCCGATTGGTTAGAACGCAAGAAAGGATGATCATTATGAAATGGACAGATGTAAAGAAAGACATTAGCAGCATCTCTCAAGAAGATAAAAATCTTATTGAGTTGACTGCTTTATTAGCTAGTCTCCGTAGAGAAAAGAATATAACTCAAAAAGAATTAGCTGAAAAAGTACATGTCTCTCAGGCTCAAATAGCTCGTGTAGAAAACTTTTCTTATGCTCCTTCTCTAAAGACCATTACAAAAATTGCAAATGGTTTAAACTTAGAACTCACATTTATCGACAAAATAACTAAAGAACTGGTGAAAAATTAAATTATATGAGAAATTTTTTTCGTTCTAAAATCAAAAGAAGCTCTCTCAGCAATCAAATAAGGAGTGCTGAGAGAGCTTCTTTTGATACACCATTTTATCTAATTTCATGTATTGATAGAAAAATTACTAGCAGAATTATTGTTAGAGAGACCTTAATCAAACGTTTATATTATATTTTTTATTTTAAAAAATATAATTGTTGTTAACGATTTCATTTTGTGATATCTTTTGTTATCTTAACAAAAAGGGAGGAATTTATTTGAAAAAGATTGTATTAAGTTTGCTTATTGGATCAACCTTAGGGGGAACTATTCTTCAACCAGCTGTTATGGTCTACGCTAGTGAAAACAATCACGAACCTCAGTTAACACAAACATATGATTCAGGTTCAAAAGTTATGAATAAAGAGGCATTAACTATTTACAAAGATTTAATTAAAAATCAACCAGGAACAACAGATCATGCTAGATCTTTTAGTGCAGAAAATACTGGAGATCTTCCAGAAGAATTTAATGATTTTAAACTGTTAGAAAATACTACTCAAGAAAATATAGAAACTATCTATACTGAAGGTAATGAAGAAACTCAAACTATTGTAAATTATAATGTTGATTCTGATACATATAGTTTATTTGAGGCTAACATGAGCACCGGAGAATTAATCGTAGTAATTAATGATAAACCTGAATGATTCATACTTTTAAAAAAAATAATAATTGGTGCATTTTTCACTTCTTTCAGGTCATTAGTTTGTTAGGTTTACTTATTTTACTTCAAATTTCCAAGTCACTTATTTTTTTGTCAGAAAATTAAGATTTTTAGGCATACTAACCCCTTGAAATTAGCCTTTTTTTTTAAACTATTCCATTAGGTGTGAGTGTTACTGCCATTTAAAATGCTGAATATTCCGCAAAATTTTATGGAAAAGTTCATGGTAAACGTGATAGGAACTGAGTTTTAAAAAGGTTTTTCGTCCAGAATGAACAAGTTTACCCGCTACTTTAAATAAGAGCAAACGAATAGTTGAAACTTGAAAACCTTTGGTTTCTTTCGTAAAACAAAGAGTACGCATAAAATTGACGATGTTGTAAGCTAGTACACTCACCATCATACGTGCATGATTTTCTAAAAAACGAGGACTGTTGGTTTTATCGAAATAAAATCCATTTTTGGCCTCTTTAATGTAATTTTCCATGGTGCCTCTTTTAGAATAGGTTTGAAAGACCGCTTCTGCAGAAAGGTTCTCTGATAAATTGGTTATGATAAATTCATGTCGAGCAATCAATTCGGTTGCTTCGCGCGTAGATTTAATACAAATTCTTCGTGGATGTGTCCAGCTCTTCGCTTGATAGAGTGTAGAAGCGTAGTGAACTTCTTTTTTATCCCAATCCTGCTGGTCAGCTGGTCATTTATAGATACAAATTGCTCAGCGATTTTTCCTAAGTTGCGATTCGATTTCAATCGAACAATATAAAAATTTTGACGTTTTTCACACAGTTCATATAATTCAGGAGTTGCAAAACCACTATCTGCACGCACTAGAATAGAACTTACAGGTACGGTTTCTTGGTAATGGTCAAAAAGTGGTCGGACAAAATCTGCAACACCATTGGATGTGTACACATTACCAGAACGAAGTTCTGCTTTCAAAAAGTCGCCAGTCAGACCTTCAAAGGCAACAAGTGGATGATAGCCATTCGTTTGGTAATGGGCATTATAATTCGACTTCTCCTGATTGCCAAAGGTATCCGAATGTGTTGAGTCTAGATCAAAAATCATTTCAGTTGTATTACGAGCAGTACGTACTTTATCAATCAGGATTTGATTGACTTCTTGTAATTGGGAAATGTTTTCTTGACTTAACCGATCCCATAAACGAGAAATAGACGGTTGTGAAGCGAGTTGCTCTTTAGCTAATAGACTCTGGAAAATGGGATCTTTTGATAAAACGTCAGCCGAAGAATCCGTTTGATATCCAGCAATCAATTGAAAAAGGATTTGTTCAATAATTGAATGATTAGCATGGTTATAGTAAAGTCGATCATCGTTAATAGTGAGGGTTTGTTTCAAAATGTTAGAGAAATTAATGGTGTGCATGAATTCCTTAACTAATATCAATCCGGAATCTGAAGATAAATTACCCCCACAGTGAGATACCGTAATGTTTGAATTGAAAAGTAAACGATTTTCATGTAAAGTTTCCATAGAGAGAACCCCTTTCTTTGGTTATGTTTAGTCGCTTTAACCATAGCAGATTGGGGTTCTTTTTGCACACCCAAAGGGTGCTGATAAAATTAACTCAAACTAGCGTTAGAACAGTTTTTCCAGAGCATTTCAGAAAAAGTATGAATTATTCAGGATAAAGAATATACTGTTGTTGCTGAAGGAGAAAATCTAAATATGACTGCAGAAAATGGGGAAGTTCTTCCCTTATTAATCACAGAATATGAAGATGAACCTGAAGCACTTCCCAATTTAATAGATTTACAAACTGAAGAGATAATAGGGGATACTGAAATAATAGTTCCACAAGGTAAAGAAACGGTGAGTCTTTTCGCCGCAACAAAATTTGGTAAAGAATATGGCCCTTTCAAAAAGACAAATAAACTTTTATTTGAAATATTAGGAGTATTGGGTTCTGCAGGCACAGCACTTGCTTTCAAAGTAAAACATCCCGTATTGGGTGTAGTAAGTGGAATATCAGGTATAGCAGGATCTATAGGTACTTATGCGTACAAAACACTCTATATTAAGTATTGGCAGTCTCATTCTACAACTAATTATACTTATGTAAAAGAACGTGATAATTATTATAATTACAATAATTACACGGGATTTGTAAAAGCTAGAACTTGGCACTTTTACTCATCTCGTCCTTACTAGAGAGTTGAACATTTAGATTGAAAAGTTAGAAGGTGTCCATTTGGAAGAAACAAGTAACTTTTTTTTAATATTTTTGCCAGCTGTAGCCATCTATATAGGTGCATTATCAGTCGTAAGATACGATGTGTCTAAAATAGAAAAAAAGATTAATAATTTGGAAAAAGAGATCATTGAACTAACAAAAGTTATCAAAAATAAAGATTAAATAATATAAAAAAATAAGACTAATGAATGGCTATCTATTTAGGACCTACCTAAAATTGACACTTATCAGGTATTGATCTGATTGATTTTTCGCTGTCTATTATAAGTATCGATTGAAAATATTCAGGTTTCCTAACTTAAAATCATGTATATATACCCTTGATCTACTAAAGTTTTATATACATGACTTTAAGCAATTTCATGTATTCACTTTACATTAACAGCTACCAATAGAAAAACCCGTCAGTTCCCTCCTAATAAAGAGTACTGACGGGTTTTTCTATTGACTACACAAATTTAACTTCAATGACTTTATCAAAGGCTTTAGCAATATCATTCATCGTCTTAAACGTTACATTCATATTTCCATTTTCAATACGTGCAATTGTAGACTGGGGTTTTTCAACTTTTTCGGCCAATTGTCTTTGAGTCAATCCTTCGGTTTCTCTCAACGTTCTTAAAGCAACCGCAACTTCTAAACGTTCACTTTCAGCCACAAAGGCTTCGTCAAAACTCTTATCTTTTGCACGTCGACGAGAAATATAGCTACTTACTTTAGTTGTTTCCATCAGGCAATTCCTCCATAATTTTTTTTCGAATCTCTCGTGCACGTTTTTTCTCATTTTCGGGTGTTTTATCGGTTTTTTTCGTAAAGCCATGCGTAATAACATATCGGTTATCAACGACGTGAAAATAAAAGACCCGTTGGATATTCGAACTCACTTTTGAACGAAGTTCATACAGATTCGTTTCTAATTTTTTAACCCACTGATTTCTTGAGGCTACTGGTAGGCCATATTTTTCCGTTTTCTCAATCACTGCTAACAATTTTACAGCGTCTTTTTCAGGTAAAGAATCTAAAAAATCTTCAAACTCACTTGTGCCATCTGGCCGTTTAATATACTCAAATATCGGTTTATTCTTCATATGTCCATGATAGTATATACGCTATCAAAAATCAAGAGTTTTCTATTTTCTGGTCAGTAGAAAATAAGATCCTAAAGGACGTTTCCGAACAGGAAATCGGACGGTTCAATTAAAAGATTTTGGTATCTTTCTGATCATTTTCTAATGAGCAAAAAGACACTTATTCCTCCAAAATTCCATGCGAAAAATGGTTGGTTCGCATAGGATTTTTGGAGGAGGAATCTGGCCGAAAACGGTCAGATTTATTGAGGAGCAACGTTGAAAAACGAGGCTCTTTTTTTGTCCGTTTGCGAACAGCGAATCGGACGAAAAAATCCGCACCGTTACCTGTCGAACAGACAGCTAACGGCGGATTCCTTTGGGGGTCTTAGGGGGAGCAGTGCGTCCACCTAACAGGGAGTATTTGGGTACCAAATACGTAGCCTGTTGTATTTGGTGTTATTGTGTTTCTTGTTTTATGACCGAATAGGGAGTAACATAAGAAACACAATAACACCTTTTTTTGAAACGTTTTGACAAGGAGACCGACTAGGGAGCGTTGGCAAATAAGTGGAGAAAAAAAGCACTGGATCTTAGGTCTGAAAGGCGACTAAATAAGGAGCGTTTTAGACCTAAGATCCAGTTAGTCCTGTAGCGAGGAACAGAGACCGAATAGGGAGCTGTTTAGAGAGGAGAGACTACATCCGTGAGCGAACAAAAAAAAGAGAACCGACGTGAAGAACGTCAAGTGAAATTTCGCGTGAACGAAGCCGAATATGAGAAGCTCAGCTACCTAGCGGAGCAACAAGGCATGAGCGTGCCCAACTTTGTTAAAAGCAAGGCACAAGGGACTCGATTACGGAACCCGAAAGTCGAGATCGAAGGAGCGAAAGAAATTGCTCGGCAGCTGCGGTATTACAATTCCAATTTGAATCAGTTAGTCAAATGGATCAACACCAACAAAACAATTTATGAACCCGACGAACTAAAAGGGATGGAACAGCAGCTATCCGGTATTCAGGAAGGAGTGAAAGGCCTTTGGGAGCAATTATCAAGATAGCCAGTGCCACTAAGAATGGTTCAGCGACCGTCAACTACATTGCCAGACAAGGAAAGATTGACGTTCAGCTAACCAGTGCTCACCTCACTCCGCTGGATTATCAAGCAGCGCGGGAACAAATGCGCCAAACAAGAGACTTAATGGGCAAGACAAACGGGCGTCAAGGCTATCACTTGGTCCAGTCTTTTGACGCAACCGATCAGTTAACACCTGTAAAAGCCCATCAGTTAGGGCAAGAATTCATGTCTGAATTAAGCAAGATGTATCCAGACCATGAAATTTACATGGCGACTCATACCGATACCGACCATCCGCACAATCATTTTGTGCTTAATGCGGTGAATAGTGAAACAGGCGCTAAAATGGCCATTAACCCTCCTGATATTTATGAAATGCATGAAATTAATAATGACATTTCAAAAAAACATCACTTGGTTGAACTGACGAAAGCTAAAAATAAGGTCTATCCGACCGAAATAGCCACTTATACTCAAACAGGGAAGCAATATGAACGAGATTTAGTCAAAGAAAAAATTTATCATGCGAGAGATCAAGCCCATTCCTATCCGGAATTTAAACAAGCACTGTCTGCTTCAGATGTGGAACTAACGTCTGAGATTGGAAAAAGAGGTCAAACCATCCGACAAAAGTACGTGACTCACGATTCAGAAGGAAAAAAATGGACGTTTACCGCCTCAAGATTAGGCGAAGACTTTAAAAAGGAGCCGATTACCCATGCCATCATGGAAAACCAACGAAAACGAGACAAACAACAAGCAGACAGAGAACAACTTGAGCGCAGCAACGCCGAAAGATTACGAGGACTTACTGCTAGCGTACGGGAAGTTGCGGACGAAGTACGAACAGAGCGCAGAACAAATGAGTCTGCTCATCAGCCACCTCAAAAATCTTCAGACGTCAATCGAGACATCGGACAAGAACGGTAAGCAGCAACTCGCTTATCATCGAAGCCAAGAACAAAAAAGAGTGGAGCAATTTCAAGATTTACTGACGGAAAATGAGCAATGGAAACAACAAACAGCCATTGATTTAAAAGACTATTCGCCTGAAAAGATGGAACAAAAACTCGATAAGATTGTTCATCAGCATTTAGACGACTACCAAGAAAAATTGGATGCGGTCTTGCAGCAAGCGGATCATCAGGCTAAAAAAGAACGTCGGACCGATTGGATCGAACGCATCAGTATTTTAGGCATTGGGGCCGTTACCCTTCTAGCTATTTACGGGATGTTTTCGTTCTTTATGGGGATGTAGGCGATGGGATTATTTTTTGCGAAACTCATGTGGCGTATTTTGCCTGTTTTAAGCGTTTTGGTGGTTTTGGTGTGTTCTTATCTAGTTTGGGACGTAAAGTTTCGCCAATGGCGGAAATCAGGCCATTTAAAGCGTGTTAGTCTAGTAGCTCTTGTTTCTTTAGTCGTTTGTTTCAGTGTGTTGCTTTTATTAGGGTATTCAACCCAATCAAAAATACCGTTTGGATCGAAAATTGCGGACATTTCTGCGGAACAACAAGCCATAAAGGATCATAAACTAGCGATTGAAGCGGAAAAAGTAGCGACTGAAGAAAAAGATGATCAAATTAAAGACCAACTAGAAGCGGCTTTAGATGTAGCGGATAGTGAATTAGGGGTTGTTGTCATAGAAAATAAGGTTTCGACCATCGTTACGAAAGAATGGTTTGCCGAAAATCAACAACTCAGCGATCAATTATCAGATGATATCGCTCGAGAGGACTATACGAGTCGTTTTGAGGCGATTAAATACTATTTCTTGAGGTAAATGGTCTATTTACATTGATTACCAGTCAAACGTTTAAGAGAGCTGTTTTTTTGAAGATTAACGAATGCAACGGTTCGAACCGTCGAGAGTTAGTCGAGACATAGAACGCTGCGGATGGTTTTGACCTTTTTTTTTTTTAAAGATTATAAAAATAAATTATCTATATGCGTTTATTTTATATTTATTTATTAATTCTTTAATACTTTAAGTACTTAGGAGGCTCTAAAATCCACTCATATCAATGGATTCAGAGTACTTGTTTACTAATTTGTACCCTGTATCTTACTAATTTGTACCCTGTATCTTACTAATTTGTACCCTGTATCTTACTAATTTGTACCCTGTATCTTACTAATAAAAACAAAAATTTCGTTTTTATTAGTAAGTATGCTAAAATTAACATAAATGCTAATTTGAACCATAAAGGAGAACTATATGGATAACACAATTAAAGTCACTTCTGATGTTCAAAACATGTCTGAAGGCGTTATAGAGTTAAATAAAGAATATACTGTGGCAAAAGATAACATGTTGGTTCAAAAAGCAAAGATTGATCTTTCAGAAAAAGAATTAAAATTAATTGACTGGCTTATTAGTAAGATTAAACCAGATGACAAAGAGATTCTACAAGTTGATACTTCTATATCTGAAATAAATTTAGTGTTAGGTTTTGGAACGGGTGGAAGAAACATTAAGCAAACAAAAGATGCGCTTCTTAATCTTTCTAATAAAGGATTTTGGATAGAATCTGAAGATAGTTCTGGAATTGAAATAGCAAGATGGATTGACGAAGTTTCTTTAAAATATAACGGAAAAGCAATACTAAAATTACATTCTAAATTAGCTCCTTATCTTCTTCAATTAGCAGAAAAAGGTAATTATACTTCTTATTATTTAAGGACAATAATAAGTTTGAAATCCAAATATTCTTTGTTACTTTATCAGCTGGCAAAATCAGGATTACATCATGGAGTTATTGGTGGAACTGTTGAAGAAATTCAAGAATATTTTGGACATAAAGATTTATCCTGGGGAACATTCAATGGACGATACTTAAAAAAAGCTATTGAAGAAGTAAATTCTAAAACTGATCTGCATATAGAAATGTTACTTGGAAAAAACGGAAGAAAAGTTGTAAGAGTAGAATTTAGAATTACTAAGAAAATCAGAAAAGAGGTATCTGGAAAAATTCAGGTTCCAATGCATAACTGGTTAGACAGTTAAATAATTTCAGAGCTATTGTATATCTACTTTTTTTATTATAGAGTATTGATATGTCAACACTCTCAGGAGGAAAGCTATGAAAGAGATACAAGCAACTGAATACATATCTACAAAGTTAGTTTGTGAAACGTTAAAGATTCAACCTTCTACGCTTAGAAAGTATGCGTCAATGTTAGATGAAAAAGCCGTAACAGAATTTTATTTTACTAGAGATGATTCAAATAATAGAATTTATACAAAAGAAGATATAGCTATGCTGCATCGCGTAATTGAGCTTAAAAACAAACCGGGACATACTCTAGAAGCTGCTATTAATGAAGTTATAGGATTAAGCTATAACTCAGACATGCATAACGCTATAGCTGTAAACGAAGAAAAAGATAAATATCTTGAAGCGCTACATTCGTTTGTAGCTCAACAGAACAAATATTTTGAAAATTACCAAGAAGCATTACAAAAAAAAGACGATCAAATAGATCGTTTGGAGTCCCTTATTAGTTCTTTAATTGAGAACAATAGTGAAAATGCTCCAGCTATTTCAGAAGAATCTAAAATGTCTCCTAATGAACCTAAAAAAATAGAAAAAAAGCAATCATTATTCAAAAAAATATTTGGTTGAAATATTTTATCTATTAAGTTTAATTTGTGAATATGGAGGAAATATAACTTGTTTTACAGAATAGTAGATACTCTAAATGAAAAAGATTATTTAAAGATAATAGAATGTTTAAAAGATTTTTCTCAAGAAATGGTTATAGTAGAATATCCTACGGAAAATAATGCTATAATGAAAATCAAAAATAAGCTTAATGAATTCAAAATTGAAACAAAGTGGCTTACAAAATGGCCAGGAACTAAACTTCCTAGAAAAAAAATAAAAGCTAAGGCAGACATATATAACTACAATAAATTTAGTTATAATGTACTCAAGAACTCAAATTCATTAATTAGTGAAGAACAAGAAAATGATATAGATGTTTTTTTTCTAAAAAACAGGAATTGCATATTCTTCTCTGTAATACATGAAGATATACATGTTATAACTGATCCGAACTTAGCGGAAAATGTAAAACTATTAGGATATAAATTAGATAAGATACCTATTTTTAATTTATCATTTGTATAGGGCGTGTCTGAAAACTGACTGCCATCCTGATTTTCGGTATAATAAAAGAAAACAGGAGTGATCATGATGAGTATTGAACGTTATGAGCTGACTGATGTGCAGTGGAATCAAATCAAAAATCTGTTTCCCAAATATCACACAGGTAGACCACCTAAAAGCAATCGTATAATGTTCAATGCTGTTTTATGGATTGCTAGAAGCGGTGCTGCTTGGCGAGATCTGCCAAAAGAACGTTACGGATCATGGAAAACGGTCTATAGCCGCTTTTGTTTATGGCGTGATACTGGTTTACTTGAATCCCTTTTTATTACGTTGAATTATGAAGCAGATTACGAAAACTTGAGTATCGATTCAACCGTTGTAACGGCGCATCAGCAGAGTGCCGGTGCAAAAAAAGGGGGCTAAATTCTGTCATCTCGCAACATATCGGTAAAAGCAGTGGTGGGCACACAACAAAAATACATGTCATCGTAGACGGATTAGGAAATCCATTATATTTTCAGCTATCAGGTGGAAATCTCCATGATAGTGTTCTCGCTATTGAAGTTCTTCAACACGTTGAAATACAAGGCAGTAATGTTATTGGCGATCGTGCATACGGTTCTTTAGACATTCGGACTTATGTGACGAATCACGATGCGACTTATACCATTCCACCAAAGAAAAATACAAAAGAACCTTGGACTGTTGATTGGTGGCTATATAAAGAACGTCATTTGGTGGAGTGTTTCTTTAATAAGTTAAAGCATTTCCGTCATATCGCGACACGTTATGATAAACTCGCAACGTCCTACTTAGCCTTTGTATATATAGCAGCTATTTTTCTCTTAACCAAATAGTTTTAAGACACAACCTAATTTTTCTTTAACTAAGAAAAATTGTAAGAAATAAAAAAAAGTTTCTAGAGTAACAGTCTAGAAACTTTTTTATTTTATGAATTTTTTATATTACAAAGTTAAAAACCTAATCTGAAATTCAATAACGTTTCACTAATTTCATCTTCATTGATTCCGATATAGCGCTTCGTTATTTTTTCGCTGCTATGACCGAATATTTCCATCAGAGTGGCCACGTCCTTTGTTTTCTTGTAATAGTGGTAGCCGAATGTCTTGCGCAGCGTGTGCGTCCCAATATCGTCTCTTCCTAATAGATGAGCGACCTTTTGAAACATCTGGTAGACCGTATTCACTTCCACATGACCACCTTTGGTGCTAGGAAACAAATAATCCTCTGGTTCTAGATCTTTTGTATAGTCTTGGATCAAGTCCTGCAGACTACTCAAATACAAAATACGCGTTTTTCCTGTTTTTTTCTCTACAATGCGAGGATTTTTGGAAGAAATCAGGTCTTGTTTCTTTAATTTAATGATATCTGACATGCGTAACCCGCTGTTAATGCCGATCAAAAACAGAAAAACATCCCGATCCGCATTTTTATTGCGTCTCAAACAGAATAAAAAGTCGTTTATTTCTTGTTGCGTGCGTAATGGTTGGACGTTGTAACTCATTTAAAAGCCCTCTCCTCTCACAAAAATGATACATGATTTTGTTTATTATACCACATAATCGTGTGTTGGAGGGTGATGTAAAAAAAGAACCTTATTGGAATAGGATTCCGGATACCCGTTTTTATCTAATTTCATGTATCATTATAAAAGAACGGGAGAGTGAAATATGGATATTAGAATAGCAAGTGAATTAGACTACCCTGCTTTAAGAAGTCTATACTTAGAATCAAGACGTAAAAGTTTTCATTGGGCAGACAGAGAAGAAATGAATTTAGAAGATTTTGATAGGCATACTGTAGGAGAGTTTATAATTCTAGCAGAAGAAGATGGTAAAATTCTTGGTTTTTCTTCCTTGAATTTACCAGACAATTTCATACATAACTTATTTGTTCATCCTGATTTTTCAGGTAAAGGAATTGGTAGTCAGTTGGTTAATGCTTCTATAAAAAAAATGGACAAACCAATAGAATTAAAGTGTGTGTCTAAAAATCAAAAGGATATGGAATTCTATGAAAATAATGGTTGGAAAAAAGTTATCGAAGAAGGTAAACCGAAAGAAAAGTATTGGGTTATGGTGTATGAATAAAATATTGAATTGATCGTCTGTTTTTAGCCTTTTAGAGAGTAAAGTGTGCTAATTAAAGATAAAAATAAAACCCTGAGTAAACAAGGTTTTCGGTACATGTTTTTATGTAATTTCCTGTATCATTTTTATCTAATGTAAAACAGTAACAATGATACGCTGAGTACTACTATTTTTTATACCTTTTTGGATAGGAGTTCTGCTACAAAAATAAATACAGCAAATACAATTGCTCCTATGAAAATACCTGTTAATTCCATAGAATCATTAATAAAATATTGAGTTAATAAACTAGCAGTGAAATAAAGTCCTACTAACAAAATAATTTTTTTGACGTTAATTTTTTTCATAATTAGTTGCTCCTTCACTGAATATACTAACGTTCTTTTTTCTCTATTTTTTTATCCATTCTATTTCGTATGAAGGTAGTAATAGGAATAGACAGAAACAGAAGGCCTGAAAATAATTGAATAGCTCCTCTACCTATTTTTCCATCTAAAATTATTTCTTCAGGCATAATTAAAAAAGTTTGATAAGTCGTATATAAGCCGAATAATCCCGTAATTAAAAATAACCAAGAGATAACCTTTTTATTATCGTTTTTACGAAAGTAAGCGTTATGATAGACACTTATATTCACGAAAAATAATATGACTATATACATTATAATCAACATTTCTAGATCTTTGGTTACACCCCATTGCAAATTAGAAAATAGTCCAATAAAATAATTTAATGTAATCAAGCCAATTAAAGAAATAAATGAGTAATAACCGTATTTATATCTCATTAGCCTTTGGTATTCATCGTATTGTTTCATTTTCATTCCTCCCAAAATAAATCATTTAATGTTAGATCAAATTCTCTACAGATTTCTCTACATAAATTGATTGTCGGATTGTAATCTCCTCTTTCAATCGCGCTAATTGTTTGTCGAGTAACGTTAACAGCATCTGCCAACTGCTGCTGAGACAGATCTTTCTTTGCTCGTGCTGCCTTTAATCTTAAATTCTTAGCCATATTATTCCTCCTGATATGACATATATATTTTACATTAAGTAAATTATACCATCTATTTTAACGAGTGCAACATTTTAGAATGAATAAGTATTGTTTTGTGATTATACGCATAAAAAAGTTCACAATAACAAAAATGTTATATGGATTAATAAAAAAAGAACCTTGAAATAACAGGGTTCTGGATACATATTTTCATCTAAATTAGTGTATCCAACACCATAATATCACTTATGCATTTATGGTGTTGGATACACTAAAACAAGTTATTTCCATACATGAATCTATATTTCTTGAATTTTGCTTAATTTACTAAATAAAAATTAAGATACATCCATACGTTTGATAGAAAAATTCCCGCACTCAATAATAATTGTTGTTTGTGAGAATAAATAAATTTCGTGTCTTAAACGACCATTATCTAGCAATGTTAGTTCGTCATGTGACCACTCATCTAAACCACTGTTAAACAAAATTTTTTGACTTTCAAATAATTTATTTCTTGAAATATCAAAATCAATAGAATGTATCGTCACATCTGTCCATAATAATTGATATATATTATTATCCCAATGCTTTGCTGTAGATGAAATAGATACTATGCTTTCTTGAGACTCATCTGGTACTTCTGGATTATAATTATTTACCAATGTAATTTCGCTTATACGACTATCATGAAAAGAGGTATTTAGTAAAAAATTATGAGTATCTATATCTAATACTTTATTTAAAGTCCTTAAATTATCCATATATCCTTCAAGATCATGTTTTTCTTCTGTAAAGTAGTTCATTAAATTCTCTCCTATTTTAAATTAATAATAAAAATGCTCCCCATGATGCTACAGCACCTGATGCAAATATCAGAAAACCAACTACACTTACAAATATTCCAATTGCTATAATAATATCTGACGTTTTGCGCAAGTTTAATCCTTTAGATTTCATTTGCTGTTTTGCTTTTTTCATATTAGTCAAATCTTTTTGTGCTTTTTTATAGTCTGCCAATCCCTTTGCTTTATTTTGAATACCTTTAGGTACTCCAGAGCTGCCTAACGTTTTTCCATGAGATTTAGTACCATCTACATTTTCTACTCCATTTACTTTACCATTGTCTACATGAATATGTGGCTTTGCATCACCTGCACTAGGTTTATCTACTCGAGCTTTCCATCCTTTTCCTAAATCATGTTTAGTACCATAACCAAACGGCACAATAGTATTCTCAGCTATACTATCATCTTGTATAGTCACAGGATCTCCATAAGAACTAGAAGTTACTTCTAATCTACTTAATTCTTCAGAAAGTAATAATAAATCTACATCATCTTCACTAACAAAGCCATCTCTTTCTCTTTTAAGTTCAAGTTTTTCAGTTAATTCAGTAATTTTAGTGATTGTATCTGATGTTTCAACAGTAGCTGAAGCTTGTAGTGGGATAAGTACCATTGTAACTAATGCAACTAAAAAAATAGCGATTTTTTTCATTATCTTCCTCCAGTAAATAATATTTAAAAGACTAATTTTAATACTTCCCTCCTTAAGTTAGTACTCTTATTATCCCTAATTTAACCTAAAAAGTACCGCACCTATTCGTTTACAATTAGCAACCATTGGTTTACATTTACCAAAAAAAGGATTTATTTTTACTTAAATATATTTTTTGATATCCAATATAAAATTCTAGATAATTTAATGTATTGAATAACTTACTGCTTAAAATTTAGTCTTAATAGAAGCGCAACAAGATAGTGCAGGTATGCAACAGTCCTTTTCTTAATTTATTAAAGATCTCGATACACTATTTTAAGCAATTTCATGTATTTAAAATCAATTATCATATTTGATAATATATCAAATATGATATATTATAGAGATATACAGAGAGTGATAGGAGTTTCTATGAAAAAATATGAAATAGAGTTCTATGAAGATAAGAAAGGCCAAAGTCAAATAGTTAATTGGATTAAAGAACTGGATAGTAACCCGACTAAAGAAAATAAATCCACCTTAAAAAAGCTTTATTATCAAATGGAACGTCTGGAATATGACGGAACTTTTATAGGAGAGCCTCTTGTTAAACAGATTGAGGGTAAAATTTGGGAATTACGCCCAATTCCTAATCGCGTGTTTTTTGCAACCTTAGAAGATAATCAATTAATTTTATTACATCAGTTTAGAAAAAAATCCCAAAAAACACCGAAAAGAGAAATTGAACAAGCAAAACGTGAATTAGCCGATTGGTTAGAACGCAAGAAAGGATGATCATTATGAAATGGACAGATGTAAAGAAAGACATTAGCAGCATCTCTCAAGAAGATAAAAATCTTATTGAGTTGACTGCTTTATTAGCTAGTCTCCGTAGAGAAAAGAATATAACTCAAAAAGAATTAGCTGAAAAAGTACATGTCTCTCAGGCTCAAATAGCTCGTGTAGAAAACTTTTCTTATGCTCCTTCTCTAAAGACCATTACAAAAATTGCAAATGGTTTAAACTTAGAACTCACATTTATCGACAAAATAACTAAAGAACTGGTGAAAAATTAAATTATATGAGAAATTTTTTTCGTTCTAAAATCAAAAGAAGCTCTCTCAGCAATCAAATAAGGAGTGCTGAGAGAGCTTCTTTTGATACACCATTTTATCTAATTTCATGTATTGATAGAAAAATTACTAGCAGAATTATTGTTAGAGAGACCTTAATCAAACGTTTATATTATATTTTTTATTTTAAAAAATATAATTGTTGTTAACGATTTCATTTTGTGATATCTTTTGTTATCTTAACAAAAAGGGAGGAATTTATTTGAAAAAGATTGTATTAAGTTTGCTTATTGGATCAACCTTAGGGGGAACTATTCTTCAACCAGCTGTTATGGTCTACGCTAGTGAAAACAATCACGAACCTCAGTTAACACAAACATATGATTCAGGTTCAAAAGTTATGAATAAAGAGGCATTAACTATTTACAAAGATTTAATTAAAAATCAACCAGGAACAACAGATCATGCTAGATCTTTTAGTGCAGAAAATACTGGAGATCTTCCAGAAGAATTTAATGATTTTAAACTGTTAGAAAATACTACTCAAGAAAATATAGAAACTATCTATACTGAAGGTAATGAAGAAACTCAAACTATTGTAAATTATAATGTTGATTCTGATACATATAGTTTATTTGAGGCTAACATGAGCACCGGAGAATTAATCGTAGTAATTAATGATAAACCTGAATGATTCATACTTTTAAAAAAAATAATAATTGGTGCATTTTTCACTTCTTTCAGGTCATTAGTTTGTTAGGTTTACTTATTTTACTTCAAATTTCCAAGTCACTTATTTTTTTGTCAGAAAATTAAGATTTTTAGGCATACTAACCCCTTGAAATTAGCCTTTTTTTTTAAACTATTCCATTAGGTGTGAGTGTTACTGCCATTTAAAATGCTGAATATTCCGCAAAATTTTATGGAAAAGTTCATGGTAAACGTGATAGGAACTGAGTTTTAAAAAGGTTTTTCGTCCAGAATGAACAAGTTTACCCGCTACTTTAAATAAGAGCAAACGAATAGTTGAAACTTGAAAACCTTTGGTTTCTTTCGTAAAACAAAGAGTACGCATAAAATTGACGATGTTGTAAGCTAGTACACTCACCATCATACGTGCATGATTTTCTAAAAAACGAGGACTGTTGGTTTTATCGAAATAAAATCCATTTTTGGCCTCTTTAATGTAATTTTCCATGGTGCCTCTTTTAGAATAGGTTTGAAAGACCGCTTCTGCAGAAAGGTTCTCTGATAAATTGGTTATGATAAATTCATGTCGAGCAATCAATTCGGTTGCTTCGCGCGTAGATTTAATACAAATTCTTCGTGGATGTGTCCAGCTCTTCGCTTGATAGAGTGTAGAAGCGTAGTGAACTTCTTTTTTATCCCAATCCTGCTGGTCAGCTGGTCATTTATAGATACAAATTGCTCAGCGATTTTTCCTAAGTTGCGATTCGATTTCAATCGAACAATATAAAAATTTTGACGTTTTTCACACAGTTCATATAATTCAGGAGTTGCAAAACCACTATCTGCACGCACTAGAATAGAACTTACAGGTACGGTTTCTTGGTAATGGTCAAAAAGTGGTCGGACAAAATCTGCAACACCATTGGATGTGTACACATTACCAGAACGAAGTTCTGCTTTCAAAAAGTCGCCAGTCAGACCTTCAAAGGCAACAAGTGGATGATAGCCATTCGTTTGGTAATGGGCATTATAATTCGACTTCTCCTGATTGCCAAAGGTATCCGAATGTGTTGAGTCTAGATCAAAAATCATTTCAGTTGTATTACGAGCAGTACGTACTTTATCAATCAGGATTTGATTGACTTCTTGTAATTGGGAAATGTTTTCTTGACTTAACCGATCCCATAAACGAGAAATAGACGGTTGTGAAGCGAGTTGCTCTTTAGCTAATAGACTCTGGAAAATGGGATCTTTTGATAAAACGTCAGCCGAAGAATCCGTTTGATATCCAGCAATCAATTGAAAAAGGATTTGTTCAATAATTGAATGATTAGCATGGTTATAGTAAAGTCGATCATCGTTAATAGTGAGGGTTTGTTTCAAAATGTTAGAGAAATTAATGGTGTGCATGAATTCCTTAACTAATATCAATCCGGAATCTGAAGATAAATTACCCCCACAGTGAGATACCGTAATGTTTGAATTGAAAAGTAAACGATTTTCATGTAAAGTTTCCATAGAGAGAACCCCTTTCTTTGGTTATGTTTAGTCGCTTTAACCATAGCAGATTGGGGTTCTTTTTGCACACCCAAAGGGTGCTGATAAAATTAACTCAAACTAGCGTTAGAACAGTTTTTCCAGAGCATTTCAGAAAAAGTATGAATTATTCAGGATAAAGAATATACTGTTGTTGCTGAAGGAGAAAATCTAAATATGACTGCAGAAAATGGGGAAGTTCTTCCCTTATTAATCACAGAATATGAAGATGAACCTGAAGCACTTCCCAATTTAATAGATTTACAAACTGAAGAGATAATAGGGGATACTGAAATAATAGTTCCACAAGGTAAAGAAACGGTGAGTCTTTTCGCCGCAACAAAATTTGGTAAAGAATATGGCCCTTTCAAAAAGACAAATAAACTTTTATTTGAAATATTAGGAGTATTGGGTTCTGCAGGCACAGCACTTGCTTTCAAAGTAAAACATCCCGTATTGGGTGTAGTAAGTGGAATATCAGGTATAGCAGGATCTATAGGTACTTATGCGTACAAAACACTCTATATTAAGTATTGGCAGTCTCATTCTACAACTAATTATACTTATGTAAAAGAACGTGATAATTATTATAATTACAATAATTACACGGGATTTGTAAAAGCTAGAACTTGGCACTTTTACTCATCTCGTCCTTACTAGAGAGTTGAACATTTAGATTGAAAAGTTAGAAGGTGTCCATTTGGAAGAAACAAGTAACTTTTTTTTAATATTTTTGCCAGCTGTAGCCATCTATATAGGTGCATTATCAGTCGTAAGATACGATGTGTCTAAAATAGAAAAAAAGATTAATAATTTGGAAAAAGAGATCATTGAACTAACAAAAGTTATCAAAAATAAAGATTAAATAATATAAAAAAATAAGACTAATGAATGGCTATCTATTTAGGACCTACCTAAAATTGACACTTATCAGGTATTGATCTGATTGATTTTTCGCTGTCTATTATAAGTATCGATTGAAAATATTCAGGTTTCCTAACTTAAAATCATGTATATATACCCTTGATCTACTAAAGTTTTATATACATGACTTTAAGCAATTTCATGTATTCACTTTACATTAACAGCTACCAATAGAAAAACCCGTCAGTTCCCTCCTAATAAAGAGTACTGACGGGTTTTTCTATTGACTACACAAATTTAACTTCAATGACTTTATCAAAGGCTTTAGCAATATCATTCATCGTCTTAAACGTTACATTCATATTTCCATTTTCAATACGTGCAATTGTAGACTGGGGTTTTTCAACTTTTTCGGCCAATTGTCTTTGAGTCAATCCTTCGGTTTCTCTCAACGTTCTTAAAGCAACCGCAACTTCTAAACGTTCACTTTCAGCCACAAAGGCTTCGTCAAAACTCTTATCTTTTGCACGTCGACGAGAAATATAGCTACTTACTTTAGTTGTTTCCATCAGGCAATTCCTCCATAATTTTTTTTCGAATCTCTCGTGCACGTTTTTTCTCATTTTCGGGTGTTTTATCGGTTTTTTTCGTAAAGCCATGCGTAATAACATATCGGTTATCAACGACGTGAAAATAAAAGACCCGTTGGATATTCGAACTCACTTTTGAACGAAGTTCATACAGATTCGTTTCTAATTTTTTAACCCACTGATTTCTTGAGGCTACTGGTAGGCCATATTTTTCCGTTTTCTCAATCACTGCTAACAATTTTACAGCGTCTTTTCAGGTAAAGAATCTAAAAAATCTTCAAACTCACTTGTGCCATCTGGCCGTTTAATATACTCAAATATCGGTTTATTCTTCATATGTCCATGATAGTATATACGCTATCAAAAATCAAGAGTTTTCTATTTTCTGGTCAGTAGAAAATAAGATCCTAAAGGACGTTTCCGAACAGGAAATCGGTACGTTCAATTAAAGATTTTGTATCTTTCTGATCATTTTCTAATGAGCAAAAAGACACTTATCCCTCCAAAATCCTATGCGAAAAATGGTTTGTTCGCATAGGATTTTTGGAGGGGAGATCTGGCCGAAACGGTCAGATTTATTGAGGAGCAAAAGTTGAAAAACTTTAGCTCTTTTTTTGTCCGTTTGCGAACAGCGAATCGGACGAAAAAATCCGCATTGTTACCTGTCGAACAGACAGATAACGGCGGACTCCTTTGGGGGTCTTAGGGGGAGCAGCGCGTCCACCTAACAGGGAGTATTTGGGTACCAAATACGTAGCCTGTTGTTCTTGCAGTTATTCTTTAGTTGTTTTACGACCGAATTAAGGAGTAGAATAACTAAAGAATAACTGCTTTTTTTGAAACGTTTTGACAAGGAGACCGAATAGGGAGCGTTGGAAATAAGTGGAGAAAAAACGCACGGGATCTTAGGTCTGAAAGGCGACTGAATAAGGAGCGTTTTAGACCTAAGATCCCGTTAGTCATGCAGCGAGGAACAGAGACCGAATAGGGAGCTGTTTAGAGAGGAGAGACTACATCCGTGAGCGAACAAAAAAAAGAGAACCGACGTGAAGAACGTCAAGTGAAATTTCGCGTGAACGAAACCGAATATGAGAAGCTCAGCTACCTAGCGGAGCAACAAGGGATGAGCGTGCCCAATTTTGTTAAAAGCAAGGCACAAGGGACTCGATTGCGGAATCCGAAAGTCGAGATTGAAGGAGCGAAAGAAATTGCTCGGCAGCTGCGGTATTACAATTCCAATTTGAATCAGTTAGTTAAATGGATCAACACCAACAAAACCATTTATGAACCAACTGAACTAAAAGCGATGGAACAGCATTAGCCGGTATTCAGGAAGGAGTGAAGTGGCCTTTGGGAGCAATTATCAAGATAGCCAGTGCCACTAAAAATGGTTCAGCGACCGTCAACTACATTGCAAGACAAGGAAAGATTGACGTCCAGTTAACCAGTGCTCACCTCACTCCGCTGGATTATCAAGCAGCGCGAGAACAAATGCGCCAAACGCGAGAATTAACTGGGCAAGACAAAAGGGCGTCAAGGCTATCACTTGGTCCAGTCTTTTGACGCAGACCGATCAGTTAACACCTGTAAAAGCCCATCAGCTAGGGCAAGAATTCATGTCCGAATTAAGCAAGATGTATCCAGACCATGAAATTTACATGGCGACTCATACCGATACCGACCATCCGCACAATCATTTTGTGCTTAATGCAGTGAACAGTGAAACAGGCGCTAAAATGGCCATTAATCCTCCGGATATCTATGAAATGCATGAAATCAATAACGACATTTCAAAAAAACACCACTTGGTTGAACTGACGAAAGCTAAAAATAAGGTCTATCCGACCGAAATAGCCGCTTATACTCAAACAGGGAAGCAATATGAACGGATTTAGTC
>NZ_JQLG01000006.1 GCF_000744115.1 Carnobacterium alterfunditum DSM 5972
TTTTTCTGTTTATTTTAGTTATACACGCTGTAGCACAAAAAATTGCGAAGAAAAAATGAATCTAATTTAATAGCATTCTAGATACACTATTCTAAGCATTTTCATGTATTTAAAAATATAAAAAAGACCTTTATTAAGACCTTTATTAAGACTTTAATTAAGGTTTTTTTCGTGTTACAATAATTATACAAATAAAAAAGTGAGGTGCTTCGTATGTTGAAAATGTTAGATGTAAAAACAAAATCGATCACAGAAGCTAAAAAAGACTTTTCAAAAATTATAAAAGACACGAGTAAAACAGGAGAACCAACCTTTATTTTTAACCATAATAAACCTGAAGCTGTTATTCTCAGTAATGCCGTGTATGAAAAATTAGTGAATGATTACAACGAAATGGAAAATAAACTATTTTATAGTCAATTAAATGATCGAGTAACAGCCGGACCAGGCGAACTTATTTCAGCTACTGAAGTGATCGAATCAAATCAAGAGCATAACCCATTTGCTGCTTTATCCGATAAGGATCTATTTGATTAATGGCAAAAGTGTTTTTTTGGAAAGAAGCAGAAAAAGACTATAAAAAATTAGACGGCATGTTAAAACAATGGGTAGATGCTGCTGGAGAACGGTTAAAGATCCGAGGATCTGAAATTGGGAAAGATCTTGGAAATACAACGTATTCGAAATTAGCCGGTTTTAAAGAATTAAAGAACCAAAAATTAGGCATTCGTCTCATCTTTAAACCAACAACAGACAATCGTATAGAAATTATTGAGATTGTAGCCATCGGCAAAAGATAAGAAGAAAAAGTATTTTTAACCGCTGAAAAAAGACGAAAAAAGCATCTCTGAAATTGCAACAAAAAAGCTTTTAAAGATCTAATTTTAAGAGAGGCAGCTACTAAAAATAAGCGGCTACCTCTCTTTTTCAATACATGATTTTATCTAATTTCATGTATTAAAAATAGGATTCATTTAATTGCTGATTTTATTTTATCTATTGTCATTCTTATAAAATAGGTTATCGAGATAGTGCCTCATTCCAGATAAAGCGATATCAAGTATTAGCAAAAGGACTTTCTAAATCAGCAGTAGCAATTGCTAACTTAATTGACAAGAATGATAAAAATATAAATAATGGATGGATAGATTTTTAAAAGGAGCTTTTAAATGGAATTCATTTTAATTTTTTTTGAAGAAATATTATCAGCTGTTTTAAAGATTAACAATAAAATAATTAAAAATTTTATTTTAATTATTTTATTGTTAGTAATTTCCGTATTTGTTTTTTTTATGCTGTATATACTTATTGGGGCTATATTTTCGACAGTAAGTTGGATTATAAAGATAATCCTATTTGCTATATTTAGTCCCTGCATGTATGTAATATATATAATTATTTTAAATGGCTATAGCGAATGGAAAAATTAATACCTCTGATGTTTCAATTGCATAGGATACTAAAATTCCAACCACATAAATGGTTGGGATTTTTTCTTGAAAGATGAAGTGACAGTTATAACAGTTGATGAACAAAACAACGTAGAAAAATCAGCAAAATTATCAGGATTTGTTCCGCAGGAAAACGGGACCGGCTTCTTTTTTGGCTTATATTTTATTGCTGAAATGAGTCTACCCAAAATAGACAGTTCGCAGGCATTGATCTGATTAATTTTCTGCTGTCGATTGTGAGTGTCGACTAATTGGTTTAAGAAAAGTCCCCTGCCAAAAAGGCTAAGGGGATTTTTTTGTTTTGCATGAAAAAAATAGTCGGCTATTCCGACGTTTTTCGTGCCTGTTCACGTCGAACCTTTTCAGCCTAAAGGCGAAAAAAGGGGCAGAGTGGACAGACAGTTTTTAGCCTCGCAGAGACCACACTTTACGACGTAAAGTATAGTGGGTTATACTTTGCATGGAAGTCGTACCAAATCAAGACCAACAACAGGAGGTTCTTTTTATGTCTATGATAGTCGCTAGAATGCAAAAAATGAAAGCTCCTAATTTAATCGGAATTGGAAATCATAACCGACGAAGGATAGAAAATCACTCGAATAAAGATATTGATTTATCACGTTCTCATTTGAAATATGATTTAGTTGGTAGAGCTTATAATTATAAAACCGATATTGAAAAATATATTAACGAAAATAAAGCGAGTCCTCGAGCTATTCGGAAAGATGCTGTACTAGTAAGTGAATGGATTATTTCAAGTGATACTGCTTTTTTTAAAGATTTAGACGAAGACCAAACAGCGAGCTTTTTTCGTAGTGCTAGAGCTTATTTTGGGCAAAAATATGGGGATCAAAATATCCGATATGCTCAAGTACATATGGACGAGAACACTCCACATATGCACTTAGGAATTGTACCTTTTACAAAAGATAAACGCTTATCTGCTAAAACAGTCTTTGACCGTCAAGCTTTGCAAACCATTCAAGAAGATTTCCCGAAATATTTAAAAGAGGGCGGTTTTGATATTGAACGTGGGCAGGAACATTCGAATAAAAAACATTTAACAGTAGACGAATATAAAAAGCTTAAAGACCGTACTGAACTTAAAAATCTTAAAGAAATAGAACAAGAATTAAATGGGAAAAATCAAGTTTCCCAATCAGAATTAAAAAAATTAAAAAAAGAATACGGGGATTTAGAACAAGGATATGATGGTCTGGTTGCAAAAGTTATTAGTGCAGACAAAGAATTTAAAGTTAAAGAAAGTGACTTAACGCGATTTGGATATCGTGAAAATCATGAAATAGAAAAGAAGCCTGTCCTTCTTAAAAGAGGTTACTCAGTCGTTAAAACTAGCGATTTAGAACAGTTAGAAAAAGCTGCTAGTTTTTCTCTTTTAGCAACTAAAAAATATGATAAGGAAAATACTAGAAAAATAGTTTTAGAAAGACAATTAGAAAATGAAAAAGCTTTAACTAAAGACTTAAGCGAAAGGCTTAAACAAACGCATAAACAACTTAATTCAGTTCAAAAAAAGCTTGATTCATTTATAGAAAAATTTACGGATCAATGGAGCTTTGCAAAAGAATATGTTAAACAAGCTTTTGGTAAAAATTTAGATGGAGTGTATGCAGGGTTTCAAGAGAAACAACAAGAAAAACAGCAAAAAACTTCTAGGAAAGCAAGTAGAGATGACTTATCACGTTAAATAAGGGCTCAAAAATCGTTTCTAAGACGTTTTAAGTCTGTTTGCACATAAATACTAGTGAGTGATTATAAAACTGTTTAAACGTGCTTATTTGTCTTTTTATAAGTACTTGGGTATGTAGGGCTTGCCCTGCACGAACGAAGTGAGCTATATACTCATTTACATATTAGTTAAAACAAGCTTTTTAGCGTTTCTACTAAAAGTTCTCACATTACCCTCTCTCTTCATTGCAAATGGAGCGAAGCGACTTCTTTTGACCTTCTAAGATGCTTTTTAGCTTGCGAAGCAAGATTTCCTTTAACTGATCTGTCACTTGATTTTAAATTGTTATATGCGATAATAAAGATACAAAAAGATATTCACGATAAAGCCAAAGACCAGTGGGGGGCAACCCACTGGTCTTTTTTTTCGTATTTTTTTATACGGGCAGGTTAGCTGTCAGTTTTGTCCTTGGAATCTAGCCATTTAATTATGCCATGGGCAATGACATTAATCAGGACTCCAAGTAAGACGTCAAAAAGGATATTCACAATAAAGCCTCCTTTCTTGCTGAAGAGTTCAGCTTAAAAAGGTGACAGCTAAATAAGTATAGCAGTTACCACTATTTTTTAACCAATACTTTTTTTCGTGCGCGCCTGCGTATTTATTACTTTTTATTAAATTCATTAACTTTATTACCTTTAAGGTCGCTATAAACGCATATTTACCAAAGGTTTATAGACTTTATTGAAAGTTTTTTATCCCTCTATTGAAAGTTTTTTATCCCTCTATTGAAAGTTTTTTATCCCTCTATCGAAAGTTTTTTATCCTTCTTACTGTAAGTTGAAAATTAAAAACATATTTATATTGATTCGTTATGTAAGTTGCGTTAATATTAACTTACATAACGAATCAGGGGGGTGTTCCTATGGCCGGAAGACGAAATAAAAAGGAATTTCTTATTAGCAATGAAGATAGTATTAAAAAAAGCAATGAGCTATCAACCTCAAAACTTAATCAAGGTTTGACCTTGAACCAAATGCAGTTGCTGTCCTATGCGATTTATTCTACACAAAAAGATGGGTCGACAACTTTTATTAAGGCTGATTTCGAGAAGAAATTTGGCATTGAGAAATATCAAACTAAGCATGCAAAGGTTGACGCTCAAAGAATACTAAGCATTCAAGCAGGATTGGAAGATTTAGAGAAGGACTCATTCGAATACTGGAATGTTTTTAGGAAAATGAAATATGACAATGGCACCTTTACGTTTCTATGGGATCCAGAAATCACACCGCATATATTGGACTTGAAAGATAGGTATGTCCTGACTGACTTGACTGTCACTGCGAAATTCAAAAGTGGGTTTAGTTGGACTTTGTATGATTACTTGAGGGGGTCATACGGTTGTTGGTATAAGTCTTTTACAAAAGATACTATCATGGAAATTTTTGGTGTCGAGGAAAAGAAAAGTTATCGTGAAAATACTGGACTTCTGAAAAAATATGTTCTCGATGTCGCGATTGCTGAAATCAATAAATTTACCGAGTTAGAAGTGAAGTATGAAGAGATAAAAAAAGGTCGTTCAATTACTGGATTCAAATTGATTTGGAGTACTGGTAAAGGAATTTCAAAAGCTTCTCAGAAGCAAATTGATATATTATTTAGTATGGCAGATGTAGTTTTGAACGATATATTAATGTATGCAGAAATTAATGATAAAACGAATAGAGAAAGAGCTTTAGCTATCATCCGAGATTTTCAGTCAATGAGAGCTCGTTACTTAGACCAAGAAGTAGGCTTAACAGCTGATCATTGTAGCAAACTTACTAAAAAAGCAAATGACGACTTAGAAGCTTTAAATTTTCTACTCGAAACGGAAGGGAAAGAACCTCTTAATCCTAAAGTTCCGTTGTTTAATTGGCTTAAAAATTAATTATTTAAATAGGAGCGTATAAAATGAGTTACAAGTCACGAAAAAGAAAATCAGAGAATAGAAAAAAAATACACCTATTTTACAATTTAGTTAGACAATCAAAAGAATGGGCTGTTAGCCAGTATGGTGTAAAGATTGATATACCTATATTTTTAAATACTAAAAAAGAAGATTCTCTTTTAAAAAATAACCAATCTGGTTATATGCTTTCTTCGTCTGAAGATGTTCCCCAAAAAATAGTTATTTCTAAAGATTTTTTAGAAAAGAATAAACCAATAGATATTCAAGGAACCATTCAACATGAATTTTTGCATTACATCGGGTGGAAACTTGATAAAGATTTTGACGATGGAGATGAGTGGTTTGAAAATCAACTTGTAAGAAACTTACTTTACAGCAACTATAATATTTTTTTAAATTATGCTCTATTTAGTTAAGTTCAAGCTATTCTTTTAATCTATAAAATTTTATTCATAAAAAGTCAAAATTATAGTGGTATGTATAGGATATAAACCTGTCCAGTAATAGAAAGAAGGCATAATAAGGAGAGTTAACATGAGTAAAAAAACAATCAAAGAATTATCCGAAGAAATAGGTGTGAGTAAAACAGCAATTTCGAAAAAAGTAACAGAAACACAAAAGAAGAAATGGTTTGCGAAAATCGGAAACCAGTTTGTGATAAGCGAAGAAGGTCAAAAAGCTATTAAATCAATGTTTATTTCGGTTAAAAAAAACCAATCGCAAACTAATAAGCAAACTAATTTCCAGAATAACGATAACCAAGTTTACGACTCACATTTCTATCAAGAACAGCTTTTAGCTAAAGACAAGCAGATAGATATGCTTCAAAATCTATTAAAAGAACAACAAAATTTATTGGACCAGCAACAACGTCTTACCTTACAAACTAATAAGCAAATTGAAAAATTGCAGTTAGAATCAAGCAAAAAAGTAGAAGAAGATCTCAGCCAAACGGATCAATTTGTTTCTAACGCTGCAACTGAAAAGAAAACCGAACCAGAACCACTACAAGTAAAAAAAGGGTTCTTTAGTCGCCTATTTAGTAAAAAGGAATAGCCGATTGTGTCATATTTTAAAATGGAATCATGTATTGGAGAGTGACAAAAAAAAAGAACCCTATAGGAATAGGATTCCGGATACCCGTTTTTATCCAATTTCATGTATTGAAATAAATTAATTCCATTCTGATATAATCATTAGTAAATAAGAAATATGTCATGTTTAAAAATAAAACTGGTTACTTTAGACACAATCATACTAATCCTCGGAAAAAATCTGTAGGACATTATTTTTATGGGGGAAAACGGCTTAAAAT
>NZ_JQLG01000007.1 GCF_000744115.1 Carnobacterium alterfunditum DSM 5972
ACCTACAATACATGATTCTATGTAATCTCGTGTATTGAAATTTTTAGTGTACCTTAATTGTCAATTTCAATTAAGGTACACTAAAATTAATTATATAGAGGAGGAAACTTTAATTGTCTAACTTACAAAGTGGTTTTACATATGGTATCAGTGTTTTTATTGGTTTAATTCTTTTCAATACTATTCTTGACCCACTAATTTCAAATAAAATATTTAATTATTTATCTCTATTTGTTTTTCTTTTTCTGTTTATTTTAGTTATACACGCTGTAGCACAAAAAATTGCGAAGAAAAAATGAATCTAATTTAATAGCATTCTAGATACACTATTCTAAGCATTTTCATGTATTTAAAAATATAAAAAAGACCTTTATTAAGACCTTTATTAAGACTTTAATTAAGGTTTTTTTCGTGTTACAATAATTATACAAATAAAAAAGTGAGGTGCTTCGTATGTTGAAAATGTTAGATGTAAAAACAAAATCGATCACAGAAGCTAAAAAAGACTTTTCAAAAATTATAAAAGACACGAGTAAAACAGGAGAACCAACCTTTATTTTTAACCATAATAAACCTGAAGCTGTTATTCTCAGTAATGCCGTGTATGAAAAATTAGTGAATGATTACAACGAAATGGAAAATAAACTATTTTATAGTCAATTAAATGATCGAGTAACAGCCGGACCAGGCGAACTTATTTCAGCTACTGAAGTGATCGAATCAAATCAAGAGCATAACCCATTTGCTGCTTTATCCGATAAGGATCTATTTGATTAATGGCAAAAGTGTTTTTTTGGAAAGAAGCAGAAAAAGACTATAAAAAATTAGACGGCATGTTAAAACAATGGGTAGATGCTGCTGGAGAACGGTTAAAGATCCGAGGATCTGAAATTGGGAAAGATCTTGGAAATACAACGTATTCGAAATTAGCCGGTTTTAAAGAATTAAAGAACCAAAAATTAGGCATTCGTCTCATCTTTAAACCAACAACAGACAATCGTATAGAAATTATTGAGATTGTAGCCATCGGCAAAAGATAAGAAGAAAAAGTATTTTTAACCGCTGAAAAAAGACGAAAAAAGCATCTCTGAAATTGCAACAAAAAAGCTTTTAAAGATCTAATTTTAAGAGAGGCAGCTACTAAAAATAAGCGGCTACCTCTCTTTTTCAATACATGATTTTATCTAATTTCATGTATTAAAAATAGGATTCATTTAATTGCTGATTTTATTTTATCTATTGTCATTCTTATAAAATAGGTTATCGAGATAGTGCCTCATTCCAGATAAAGCGATATCAAGTATTAGCAAAAGGACTTTCTAAATCAGCAGTAGCAATTGCTAACTTAATTGACAAGAATGATAAAAATATAAATAATGGATGGATAGATTTTTAAAAGGAGCTTTTAAATGGAATTCATTTTAATTTTTTTTGAAGAAATATTATCAGCTGTTTTAAAGATTAACAATAAAATAATTAAAAATTTTATTTTAATTATTTTATTGTTAGTAATTTCCGTATTTGTTTTTTTATGCTGTATATACTTATTGGGGCTATATTTTCGACAGTAAGTTGGATTATAAAGATAATCCTATTTGCTATATTTAGTCCCTGCATGTATGTAATATATATAATTATTTTAAATGGCTATAGCGAATGGAAAAATTAATACCTCTGATGTTTCAATTGCATAGGATACTAAAATTCCAACCACATAAATGGTTGGGATTTTTTCTTGAAAGATGAAGTGACAGTTATAACAGTTGATGAACAAAACAACGTAGAAAAATCAGCAAAATTATCAGGATTTGTTCCGCAGGAAAACGGGACCGGCTTCTTTTTTGGCTTATATTTTATTGCTGAAATGAGTCTACCCAAAATAGACAGTTCGCAGGCATTGATCTGATTAATTTTCTGCTGTCGATTGTGAGTGTCGACTAATTGGTTTAAGAAAAGTCCCCTGCCAAAAAGGCTAAGGGGATTTTTTTGTTTTGCATGAAAAAAATAGTCGGCTATTCCGACGTTTTTCGTGCCTGTTCACGTCGAACCTTTTCAGCCTAAAGGCGAAAAAAGGGGCAGAGTGGACAGACAGTTTTTAGCCTCGCAGAGACCACACTTTACGACGTAAAGTATAGTGGGTTATACTTTGCATGGAAGTCGTACCAAATCAAGACCAACAACAGGAGGTTCTTTTTATGTCTATGATAGTCGCTAGAATGCAAAAAATGAAAGCTCCTAATTTAATCGGAATTGGAAATCATAACCGACGAAGGATAGAAAATCACTCGAATAAAGATATTGATTTATCACGTTCTCATTTGAAATATGATTTAGTTGGTAGAGCTTATAATTATAAAACCGATATTGAAAAATATATTAACGAAAATAAAGCGAGTCCTCGAGCTATTCGGAAAGATGCTGTACTAGTAAGTGAATGGATTATTTCAAGTGATACTGCTTTTTTTAAAGATTTAGACGAAGACCAAACAGCGAGCTTTTTTCGTAGTGCTAGAGCTTATTTTGGGCAAAAATATGGGGATCAAAATATCCGATATGCTCAAGTACATATGGACGAGAACACTCCACATATGCACTTAGGAATTGTACCTTTTACAAAAGATAAACGCTTATCTGCTAAAACAGTCTTTGACCGTCAAGCTTTGCAAACCATTCAAGAAGATTTCCCGAAATATTTAAAAGAGGGCGGTTTTGATATTGAACGTGGGCAGGAACATTCGAATAAAAAACATTTAACAGTAGACGAATATAAAAAGCTTAAAGACCGTACTGAACTTAAAAATCTTAAAGAAATAGAACAAGAATTAAATGGGAAAAATCAAGTTTCCCAATCAGAATTAAAAAAATTAAAAAAAGAATACGGGGATTTAGAACAAGGATATGATGGTCTGGTTGCAAAAGTTATTAGTGCAGACAAAGAATTTAAAGTTAAAGAAAGTGACTTAACGCGATTTGGATATCGTGAAAATCATGAAATAGAAAAGAAGCCTGTCCTTCTTAAAAGAGGTTACTCAGTCGTTAAAACTAGCGATTTAGAACAGTTAGAAAAAGCTGCTAGTTTTTCTCTTTTAGCAACTAAAAAATATGATAAGGAAAATACTAGAAAAATAGTTTTAGAAAGACAATTAGAAAATGAAAAAGCTTTAACTAAAGACTTAAGCGAAAGGCTTAAACAAACGCATAAACAACTTAATTCAGTTCAAAAAAAGCTTGATTCATTTATAGAAAAATTTACGGATCAATGGAGCTTTGCAAAAGAATATGTTAAACAAGCTTTTGGTAAAAATTTAGATGGAGTGTATGCAGGGTTTCAAGAGAAACAACAAGAAAAACAGCAAAAAACTTCTAGGAAAGCAAGTAGAGATGACTTATCACGTTAAATAAGGGCTCAAAAATCGTTTCTAAGACGTTTTAAGTCTGTTTGCACATAAATACTAGTGAGTGATTATAAAACTGTTTAAACGTGCTTATTTGTCTTTTTATAAGTACTTGGGTATGTAGGGCTTGCCCTGCACGAACGAAGTGAGCTATATACTCATTTACATATTAGTTAAAACAAGCTTTTTAGCGTTTCTACTAAAAGTTCTCACATTACCCTCTCTCTTCATTGCAAATGGAGCGAAGCGACTTCTTTTGACCTTCTAAGATGCTTTTTAGCTTGCGAAGCAAGATTTCCTTTAACTGATCTGTCACTTGATTTTAAATTGTTATATGCGATAATAAAGATACAAAAAGATATTCACGATAAAGCCAAAGACCAGTGGGGGGCAACCCACTGGTCTTTTTTTTCGTATTTTTTTATACGGGCAGGTTAGCTGTCAGTTTTGTCCTTGGAATCTAGCCATTTAATTATGCCATGGGCAATGACATTAATCAGGACTCCAAGTAAGACGTCAAAAAGGATATTCACAATAAAGCCTCCTTTCTTGCTGAAGAGTTCAGCTTAAAAAGGTGACAGCTAAATAAGTATAGCAGTTACCACTATTTTTTAACCAATACTTTTTTTCGTGCGCGCCTGCGTATTTATTACTTTTTATTAAATTCATTAACTTTATTACCTTTAAGGTCGCTATAAACGCATATTTACCAAAGGTTTATAGACTTTATTGAAAGTTTTTTATCCCTCTATTGAAAGTTTTTTATCCCTCTATTGAAAGTTTTTTATCCCTCTATCGAAAGTTTTTTATCCTTCTTACTGTAAGTTGAAAATTAAAAACATATTTATATTGATTCGTTATGTAAGTTGCGTTAATATTAACTTACATAACGAATCAGGGGGGTGTTCCTATGGCCGGAAGACGAAATAAAAAGGAATTTCTTATTAGCAATGAAGATAGTATTAAAAAAAGCAATGAGCTATCAACCTCAAAACTTAATCAAGGTTTGACCTTGAACCAAATGCAGTTGCTGTCCTATGCGATTTATTCTACACAAAAAGATGGGTCGACAACTTTTATTAAGGCTGATTTCGAGAAGAAATTTGGCATTGAGAAATATCAAACTAAGCATGCAAAGGTTGACGCTCAAAGAATACTAAGCATTCAAGCAGGATTGGAAGATTTAGAGAAGGACTCATTCGAATACTGGAATGTTTTTAGGAAAATGAAATATGACAATGGCACCTTTACGTTTCTATGGGATCCAGAAATCACACCGCATATATTGGACTTGAAAGATAGGTATGTCCTGACTGACTTGACTGTCACTGCGAAATTCAAAAGTGGGTTTAGTTGGACTTTGTATGATTACTTGAGGGGGTCATACGGTTGTTGGTATAAGTCTTTTACAAAAGATACTATCATGGAAATTTTTGGTGTCGAGGAAAAGAAAAGTTATCGTGAAAATACTGGACTTCTGAAAAAATATGTTCTCGATGTCGCGATTGCTGAAATCAATAAATTTACCGAGTTAGAAGTGAAGTATGAAGAGATAAAAAAAGGTCGTTCAATTACTGGATTCAAATTGATTTGGAGTACTGGTAAAGGAATTTCAAAAGCTTCTCAGAAGCAAATTGATATATTATTTAGTATGGCAGATGTAGTTTTGAACGATATATTAATGTATGCAGAAATTAATGATAAAACGAATAGAGAAAGAGCTTTAGCTATCATCCGAGATTTTCAGTCAATGAGAGCTCGTTACTTAGACCAAGAAGTAGGCTTAACAGCTGATCATTGTAGCAAACTTACTAAAAAAGCAAATGACGACTTAGAAGCTTTAAATTTTCTACTCGAAACGGAAGGGAAAGAACCTCTTAATCCTAAAGTTCCGTTGTTTAATTGGCTTAAAAATTAATTATTTAAATAGGAGCGTATAAAATGAGTTACAAGTCACGAAAAAGAAAATCAGAGAATAGAAAAAAAATACACCTATTTTACAATTTAGTTAGACAATCAAAAGAATGGGCTGTTAGCCAGTATGGTGTAAAGATTGATATACCTATATTTTTAAATACTAAAAAAGAAGATTCTCTTTTAAAAAATAACCAATCTGGTTATATGCTTTCTTCGTCTGAAGATGTTCCCCAAAAAATAGTTATTTCTAAAGATTTTTTAGAAAAGAATAAACCAATAGATATTCAAGGAACCATTCAACATGAATTTTTGCATTACATCGGGTGGAAACTTGATAAAGATTTTGACGATGGAGATGAGTGGTTTGAAAATCAACTTGTAAGAAACTTACTTTACAGCAACTATAATATTTTTTTAAATTATGCTCTATTTAGTTAAGTTCAAGCTATTCTTTTAATCTATAAAATTTTATTCATAAAAAGTCAAAATTATAGTGGTATGTATAGGATATAAACCTGTCCAGTAATAGAAAGAAGGCATAATAAGGAGAGTTAACATGAGTAAAAAAACAATCAAAGAATTATCCGAAGAAATAGGTGTGAGTAAAACAGCAATTTCGAAAAAAGTAACAGAAACACAAAAGAAGAAATGGTTTGCGAAAATCGGAAACCAGTTTGTGATAAGCGAAGAAGGTCAAAAAGCTATTAAATCAATGTTTATTTCGGTTAAAAAAAACCAATCGCAAACTAATAAGCAAACTAATTTCCAGAATAACGATAACCAAGTTTACGACTCACATTTCTATCAAGAACAGCTTTTAGCTAAAGACAAGCAGATAGATATGCTTCAAAATCTATTAAAAGAACAACAAAATTTATTGGACCAGCAACAACGTCTTACCTTACAAACTAATAAGCAAATTGAAAAATTGCAGTTAGAATCAAGCAAAAAAGTAGAAGAAGATCTCAGCCAAACGGATCAATTTGTTTCTAACGCTGCAACTGAAAAGAAAACCGAACCAGAACCACTACAAGTAAAAAAAGGGTTCTTTAGTCGCCTATTTAGTAAAAAGGAATAGCCGATTGTGTCATATTTTAAAATGGAATCATGTATTGGAGAGTGACAAAAAAAAA